>NZ_JARBCJ010000009.1:0-37351 GCF_028803055.1 Mumia sp. | reverse complement strand
CCGGTCGACTGGTCGGTGCGGACGGGGACGAGGTCGAGGACCGAGAGCTTGAGCGGCATACCTGGTTCCAACGCCGACGGAGGCGTCGCTCATTCCCTCGCGTACGGCTTGCCTGCGACGTCCTACCGGGCGGCGGACGTGGACCGTCCCCGCCACCACTGCCAGATCAGGGTCACGATCAGCGCGCCGACGAACGAGCGACCAGACCCGAGACGAAGGCCATCGGCCAGTCGATGCCGGCCGCACCGCGGCCGAGGATGAGCTGGGCGACCGCGCCCTGGAGTGCACGAAGGCCGGCCCCCGCTCCTCTCGGAGCAGGCGCCGGCCTGCGTGCGTGCTCGACCGGTGAAGGTCAGGCCTTCTCGGTGGTGCCTTCGGCGTCGGTGCCCTCGGCGTCGGTGCCCTCGACCTCGTCGGCCGAAGCCTCGGGAGCCTCGTCGGCCGGCGCCTCGTCGGCAGCGGCGATCTGGTCCTCGACCTCGTCGGCGTTGTCGGCGACCGGGGCGGTCTCTGCCTTCGTGGACTTCTTGGGCGTCTTCGTCGTGACGGAGAAGTCCTTCTCCTCCACGAGCTCGATCACGGCCATGGGGGCGTTGTCGCCCTTGCGCGGCCCGATCTTGGTGATGCGCGTGTAGCCGCCGGGGCGCGTCGTGTACTTCGGCGCGACCTCGGTGAAGAGCACGTGCAGGATCTGCTTGTCACGGATCACCTTGACGACCTGGCGCCGGTTGGCGACCGTGTCGACCTTGGCGCGCGTGATCAGCGACTCCGCGTACGGACGAAGGCGTCGGGCCTTCGCCTCGGTGGTGGTGATGCGGCCGTGCTCGAACAGGCTCTGTGCGAGATTGGCGAGGATGAGGCGCTGGTGCGCCGGGCTCCCGCCGAACCGCGGACCCTTGGTGGGCGTGGGCATTGCTGTGTCTCCTGGGATGTCGTGCGGAGATCAGTGCTGAGCGTCGGCTCAGTACTGCTCGTCCTCCGCGAAGCTCTCGTCGTCGTCGTAGCTGTCGACCACCGCGGACGGGTCGAACCCGGCAGGGCTGTCCTTGAGGCCCAGGCCCATCTCTGCGAGCTTGGCCTTCACCTCGTCGATGGACTTCGAACCGAAGTTGCGGATGTCCAGCAGGTCCTGCTCGCTGCGCGAGATGAGCTCACCCACGGTGTGGATGCCCTCGCGCTTGAGGCAGTTGTACGAGCGCACCGTGAGGTGGAGGTCCTCCACCGGGAGCGCCAGGTCGGCGGCGAGCGCCTCGTCGACGGGCGACGGGCCGATGTCGATGCCCTCGGCCTCGACGTTCAGCTCGCGGGCGAGACCGAACAGCTCGACGAGCGTCTTGCCGGCCGACGCCATGGCGTCGCGCGGCAGGATCGAGCGCTTGGTCTCCACGTCGATGATGAGCTTGTCGAAGTCGGTGCGCTGCTCGACACGAGTCGCCTCGACCTTGTACGTGACCTTGAGGACCGGGCTGTAGATCGAGTCGATCGGCATGCGCCCGATCTCCTCGTCGCCGGTCTTGTTCTGGACTGCCGACACGTAACCGCGTCCGCGCTCGACCACCAGCTCCACCTCGATCTTGCCCTTGTCGTTCAGGGTCGCGATCTTGAGGTCCGGGTTGTGCACCTCGACGCCGGCCGGAGGCGCGATGTCGGCTGCGGTGACGTCGCCGGGGCCCTGCTTGCGCAGGTACATGACGACGGGCTCGTCGTGCTCCGAGCTGACCACGATGTTCTTGAGGTTGAGGATGATCTCGGTGACGTCCTCGGTCACGCCGGGGATCGTCGAGAACTCGTGCAGGACACCGTCGATCTTGATCGAGGTGACTGCTGCACCCGGGATCGACGACAGGAGCGTACGGCGCAGCGAGTTGCCGAGGGTGTAGCCGAAGCCGGGCTCGAGGGGCTCGATGACGAACCGCGAACGGAACTCGTCGACGACGTCCTCTGACAGGGTGGGCCGCTGTGCAATGAGCATTTTCTGGTTTCCTTTCCGCGTCGCCCGCTATTTGACGGACACGGTCTGTGGAGGTGGTGGGGCTGCCCCGGGACCGGCCCGGGCAGCCGTGTGAGCGGATCAGATCTTGGAGTAGTACTCCACGATCAGCTGCTCGGAGATCGGCACGACGATCTGCTCGCGCACCGGCGGCTGGTGGACCAGGATGCGGCCCTTCTCCGGGACGGCGGTGAGCCATCCCGGAACCGTGGTGGCGTCGAACGTCTCGCGGGCCACGATGAACGGCGTGGTCTCGAGCGACTTCGGCCGCACGTCGATGATGTCGTGCTTGCTGACCTGGAACGACGGGATGTCGGTCTTGTGGCCGTTGACCAGGAAGTGGCCGTGGGTCACGAGCTGGCGAGCGTGACGTCGGGTCCGCGCGAAACCGGCGCGGTACACGACGTTGTCGAGACGGCACTCGAGGATCTGGAGGAGGTTGTCGCCGGTCTTGCCCGGACGACGGTTTGCCTCCTCGTAGTAGTTGCGGAACTGCCGCTCGAGCACGCCGTAGGTGTAACGCGCCTTCTGCTTCTCCTGAAGCTGGGTGCGGTACTCGCTCTCCTTGACACGGGCGCGGCCGTGCTGGCCGGGCGGGTACGGACGACGCTCGAACGCGGCGTCACCGCCGACGAGGTCCACGCCCAGGCGGCGAGACTTCTTGGTCAGGGGTCCGGTGTAACGGGCCATCTGTGTTCTCCTCTCCGATCCGGGCGATCAGACGCGGCGGCGCTTGGGAGGCCGCACGCCGTTGTGGGGGCTGGGGGTGACGTCCTGGATGGTGCCGACCTCGAGGCCGACCGCACCCAGCGAACGGATCGCCGTCTCGCGGCCCGAACCGGGGCCCTTCACGAAGACGTCGATCTTCTTCATCCCGTGCTCCATCGCCCGACGCCCGGCGGCCTCGGCGGCCATCTGCGCGGCGTACGGAGTGGACTTGCGCGAGCCCTTGAAGCCGACGGTGCCGGCCGAGGCCCACGAGATCACCGCTCCGGTGGGATCGGTGATCGTGACGATCGTGTTGTTGAACGTGCTCTTGATGTGGGCCTGGCCCGCGGCGACGTTCTTCTTCTCCTTGCGGCGCACCTTCTTGGCGCCTGTGCCCTTCGGAGGCATTACTTACCCTTCTTCTTTGCGCCGGAAACGGTGCGCTTCGGACCCTTGCGGGTGCGAGCGTTCGTCTTGGTCCGCTGCCCGCGCACGGGGAGCCCGGCGCGGTGGCGGCGGCCCTGGTAGCTGCCGATCTCGATCTTGCGACGGATGTCGGCGGCCACTTCGCGGCGAAGGTCGCCCTCGACCTGGAACTGACCCTCGATCGCGTCACGGAGCGAGACCAGCTGGTCCTCGCTCAGCTCGTGGACGCGCAGGTCGGGGCTGATGCCGGTCTGCTCGAGCAGCTGCTGACTGCGGGTACGGCCGATGCCGTAGATGTAGGTGAGACCGATCACCACGCGCTTGTCGCGCGGGAGATCGACACCGATGAGGCGTGCCATCAGGCGGTTTCCTTCCACTGCGGAGGTGTGGTCGTGACGCGTCCTGGCTGCCTCAGCCAGGCCCCGGCCTCCGGTCCGGGGGAAGCACCTCGTCGTCGACGGGGTGAGCGGTCACGTGTGGGTGGCGGGCTGGTCAGCCCTGCCGCTGCTTGTGGCGCGGGTTCTCGCAGATCACCATGACACGGCCATGGCGACGGATGACCTTGCACTTCTCGCAGATCGGCTTGACGCTCGGTTGAACCTTCATCGAGCTCTCTTATCTTGAACGGACGGATGGTTGCGCGGCGCGCGACGACGACGCCCTCGCGGGCGGCTCCCGGTGCGGGTCACTTGTACCGGTAGACGATCCGGCCTCGGGTGAGGTCGTACGGGGACAGCTCCACCACTACGCGGTCCTCGGGGAGGATCCGGATGTAGTGCTGGCGCATCTTGCCGCTGATATGGGCTAGAACCTTGTGGCCATTGGTCAGCTCGACCCGGAACATCGCGTTCGGCAGGGCCTCGATGACCGAGCCCTCGAGCTCGATGACGCCTTCCTTCTTCGGCATGTCCTCCGCAATCTGTCGCACGTCTCTCGGATCGGCCGAAGGCATGCGGATACGCAGACCTCGGCCGACTGTCCATAGTACGGTGCTCCGTGGCGGTCGGACAAATCAGCCCCCCTCGACGAGAGGAAGGGCGCCGTCAGTCGCTCTCGGGGCCGCCGTACGGGACGCCCAGCTCGGCGAGCCGGGCCTTGCCGCCGTCGAGGGCGCTGAGCACCCAGGCGCCGGTGTCGGTGAGCGTGAACGTGTGCTCGAAGTGGGCCGACCACCCGCTGTCGTCGGTCACGACGGTCCAGTCGTCCTCGAGCGTCGTCGTGTCGATCGTGCCTTCGGTCAGCATCGGCTCCACCGCGAGGACCAGCCCCTTGACCAGCTTGGCGCCGTGGCCCGGTCGGCCGAAGTTGGGGACGTTGGGCGGCATGTGCATGGCCGTGCCGATCCCGTGACCGACGTAGTCCTCGACGATCCCGTACGACGCGCCGGCGGGTTGGCTGCGGACGTACGTCTCGACCGCGTGGCCGATGTCGCTGACCCTGCCGCCGAGCCGTGCCGCGGCGATGCCGCGCCACAAGGACTCCTCGCACACGCGCATCAGCTCGCGCCGGCTCGCCGAGACCTCCCCCACCGCGACGGTGACCGCCGCGTCGGAGTGCCAGCCGTCGAGCACGCACCCGCAGTCGATCGAGACGAGGTCGCCCTCCTCGATCACGCGGCCGCCCGGGATGCCGTGGACGACCTCGTCGTTGACCGACGTGCAGATCGTCGCCGGAAAGCCGTGGTAGCCCTTGAAGTTCGGCTTGGCCCCACGGCTGTGGATGTGCTCCTCCGCGATCGCGTCGAGGTCGGCCGTGGTCATGCCCGGCCGGACCGACTCACGCAGGAGCGCGAGCGTCTCGCCCACGATCACGCCCGCCCGCCGCATCACGGCGACCTGGTCAGGCGTCTTGATCTCCAGGCCGCTGCCGAACAGACCCATGGCTCCTTAGTCCTGCGGCAGGGCGTCGAGGATGCGGCCCTGGACCTCGTCCACGGCGCCGAGCCCGTCGACCCGCACCAGCAGACCGCGGTCGGCGTAGAGGGCGAGCAGCGGCGACGTCTGCGCCTCGTACACCTCTTGGCGGTGCCGGACGACGTCCTCGGTGTCGTCGGTGCGGCCCGAGGTCTCCGCGCGCTTCAGCAGGCGCGCGATGAGCTCCTCACGCTCCACCACCAGCTCGACGACGGCATCGAGCTTCTCTCCCAGTTCGGCCAGGATCCCGTCGAGCGTGTGGACCTGGTCGACCGTCCGCGGATAGCCGTCGAGGAGGAAGCCGGCGTGCGCGTCGTCCCACGTGAGCCGGTCGCGCACCATCGCGTTGGTGACCTCGTCGGGGACGTACTCGCCCTTGTCCATGTACGTCTTCGCCACGACGCCGAGCTCCGTGCCCTCGGAGACGTTCGCGCGGAAGATGTCGCCCGTCGAGATCTGCGGGATCCCGAGCTTTTCCGCGAGGAGAGTCGCCTGGGTGCCCTTGCCTGCCCCCGGAGGACCCATGAACAAGAGACGCATCACTTGAGGAACCCTTCGTAGTTGCGCTGCTGCAGCTGGCTCTCGATCTGCTTCACCGTGTCGAGACCGACGCCGACGATGATCAGGAGCGTCGTGCCACCGAACGGGAAGTTCTGGTTGGCGTCGACGAGCAGGAAGGCCAGGAGCGGGATGAGCGCGACGAGACCGAGGTACAGCGAGCCGGGGAAGGTGATGCGCGAGAGCACGTAGCCGAGGTACTGCTCGGTCGGACGTCCGGCACGGATGCCGGGGATGAAGCCGCCGTACTTCTTCATGTTGTCGGCGACCTCCTTCGGGTTGAAGGTGATCGACACGTAGAAGTACGTGAAGAACACGATCAGCAGGAAGAAGGTGAGCATGTAGACCGGGTGGTCGCCGCGGACGAAGTTGTCGTTGATCCAGTTCGCCCAGCCCTTGCCCTGGTTGAACTGTGCGGCCAGCGCCGGGAGATAGAGCAGGCTCGAGGCGAAGATGACCGGGATGACGCCGGCCTGGTTGACCTTCAGCGGGATGTAGGTCGACGAGCCGCCGAACATCTTGCGTCCGACCATCCGGCGGGCGTACTGCACCGGGATCCGGCGCTGGGCCTGCTCGATGAAGATGACGGCCGCCATGACGGCGAGACCGACGGCGACCACGACGGCGAAGACGCCCCAGCCGCGCTGCTCCTTGATGAGCCACATCGTGCCCGGGAAGGTCGCGACGATCTGGGTGAAGATCAGCAGCGACATGCCGTTGCCGACACCACGGTCGCTGATGAGCTCGCCGAACCACATGATCATCGCCGTACCGGCGACCATGACCAGGACGATCAGCAGGAAGAGACCGACCGAGTCGGTGTCGGTCAGGAGGTCGCGGTTGCACTGGTTGCCGAAGAGGGCTCCGGAACGGGCCATCGCGACGATGCCGGCGCCCTGGAGGACCGCGAGACCCAGGGTGAGGTAGCGGGTGTACTGGGTGATCTTGGCCTGGCCGGACTGACCCTCCTTCTTGAGGGTCTCCAGCCGTGGGATCACCACCGTCAACAGCTGAAGGATGATGCTCGCGGTGATGTAGGGCATGATGCCCAGCGCGAACACGGTCAGCTGGAGGAGAGCTCCACCCGAGAAGACGTTGAGCAGGTTGAACAGGCTGTTGGCGTTCTCACCTGAGGTAGCAGCGTTGAGGCAGAACTGAACGTTCTCCACGTCCACTCCCGGAGCGGGGAGGACGGATCCCATCCGGAACAGCACGAGGATGAACAAGACGAACAAGATCTTCTTGCGTAGATCAGGCGTCTTGAACGCGTTGACGAAAGCGCTGAGCACCGGGTCCTCCTATGGACAACGGCGACGGTGTCCCGTGCGGGTGGAGTGCGGAATGGGGGCCTTGAAGCGAAACATGGCGACTCTAACAGTCGCTCGGTGAGCGACTGTCAGAGACCGCCATGTCCCATACGACTCGGTACGACTCAGCGCTCGGTGACCGAGCCGCCAGCCGCTTCGATCTTGCTCTTGGCCGACGCCGAGAACTTGTCGGCAGTCACCTGGACCGCGACGTCGATCTCGCCGTTGCCCAGGATCTTGACGGGCTGGCCCTTGCGGACCGCACCCTTGTCGACGAGTGCGGCGACGTCCACCGTGCCGCCCTCGGGGAAGAGCTCGCCGAGGCGGGTCAGGTTCACGACCTGGTACGCCACCTTGAACGGGCTCTTGAACCCACCCAGCTTCGGGAGGCGCATGTGGATCGGGACCTGGCCGCCCTCGAAGCCGACGGGCACCTGGTAGCGGGCACTCGTGCCCTTGGTGCCGCGGCCCGCGGTCTTGCCCTTGCTTCCCTCACCGCGACCCACACGGGTCTTCGCGGTCTTCGCGCCCGGTGCGGGGCGGAGGTGGTGCAGCTTGAGCGTCATGTCAGTTCCTCCCCTCAGTCCACATTCTTGACGTCGACGAGGTGAGGAACCGTTGCGATCATCCCGCGGATCTCGGGACGGTCCTCCTTGACGACGACGTCGCCGATGCGCTTGAGACCGAGCGTGCGCAAGGTCTGGCGCTGGTTGTTCGTACGCCCGATGCCCGAGCGCACCTGGGTCACCTGCAGCTTCGACATCATGCACCTGCCTGGGCCGGCGTCGACGGCTCACGCTCGGCCTTGAGCATCGCCGCCGGTGCGACGTGCTCGACCGGCAGGCCGCGGCGAGCCGCCACGTCCGCCGGGGACTCGAGCTCACGCAGCGCCTGAATGGTCGCGTGCACGATGTTGATGGCGTTCGACGAGCCGAGCGACTTGCTCAGCACGTCGTGGATGCCTGCGGCCTCGAGCACGGCGCGGACCGGACCACCGGCGATGACGCCGGTACCGGGAGCGGCCGGGCGCAGCATGACCACGCCGGCTGCCCGCTCACCCTGCACGGGGTGCGGGATGGTGCCCTGGATGCGCGGCACGCGGAAGAAGGACTTCTTTGCCTCCTCGACACCCTTCTGGATGGCGGTCGGCACCTCCTTCGCCTTGCCGTAGCCGACACCGACCATGCCGTCGCCGTCACCGACGACGACCAGGGCCGTGAAGCTGAACCGACGTCCGCCCTTGACGACCTTGGCCACGCGGTTGATGCCGACGACCTTCTCGATGTATGCGGTCTTGTCCGCCGAACCGCGATCGCGGCCCCGACGGTCCCCGCCGCCACTGCGGCGCTGGGCTCCGCTCATTCGACTGTCCTCTTCTCTCGTCTGGCTCAGAAGGCCAGGCCGCCCTCGCGGGCGCCCTCGGCCAGGGCGGAAACGCGCCCCTGGTACTTGTTTCCTGCGCGGTCGAACACGACCGCTTCGACCCCGGCGACCTTCGCGCGGTCGGCGATCAGCTCACCGACGCGACGGGCCTTGGCGGTCTTGTCTCCGTCGAGCGAGCGCAGCTCGGCCTCCATCGACGAGGCCGACGCAAGCGTACGGCCCTCCAGGTCGTTGACGACCTGAGCGACGATGTGACGGCTGGAGCGCGTGATCACCAGACGCGGACGATCCTGCGTCCCGGCGACCCGCTTGCGACCCCGCACCTGACGGCGACGACGACCAGCGACGCGCGCAGCCTCGTGCTTGCGGTGCTTGAGAGCGATAGCCATTACTTTCCAGCCTTCCCAGCCTTGCGGCGAACCTGCTCGCCGGCGTATCGCACGCCCTTGCCCTTGTAGGGCTCGGGCTTGCGCAGCTTGCGGATGTTGGCCGCAACCTCACCGACCTGCTGCTTGTCGATCCCGGTGATCGTGAGCTTCGTCGGCGACTCGACCGTGAAGGTCACGCCCTCCGGTGCCTGGAAGGCGACCGGGTGGCTGAAGCCGAGGTTGAGCTCGATCGCGGCCGGGCCCTTGGCCAGGACGCGGTATCCGACGCCGACGAGCTCGAGCTTCTTCTCGTAGCCCGTCGTGACGCCGATGACCATGTTGTTGATCAGGGTGCGTGTGAGGCCGTGGAGCGAGCGGTTCTGCCGCTCGTCGTTCGGACGCTCGACCGAGATCGCGCCGTCCTCAGCCTTGCTCGCGGTGATCGGTGCGGCCACCGTGTGCGCCAGCGTGCCCTTCGGGCCCTTGACCGTGACGACCTGCCCGTCGATCGCGATGTCGACACCGGAAGGAACCGTCACCGGCTGCTTGCCAATACGTGACATGTGTTTTCTCCTCCCGTCACCAGACGTAGGCGAGGACTTCGCCCCCGACGCCCTTGAACTTGGCCTGCTTGTCGGTCAGAAGGCCCTGGCTCGTGGAGATGATCGCCACGCCCAGTCCTCCGAGAACCTTCGGCAGGTTGGTCGACTTCGCGTAGACCCGCAGACCCGGCTTGCTGATGCGCCGGATGCCGGCGATCGCACGCTCGCGGTGCTGGCCGTACTTGAGGGTCACCGTGAGCGTCTTGCCCACGACGTCCCCGGTCGGCTCGGCCACGGAGAAGCCCGTGATGTAGCCCTCTTGCTTCAGGATCTCCGCGACGCCGGCCTTGAGCTTGCTGTAAGGCATGCTCACCTCGTCGTGGAACGCCTGGTTGCCGTTGCGGACACGCGTCAGCATGTCCGCGATCGGATCAGTCATCGTCATGAGTGTGTTTCCACTTTCCTGCCACGGTTTCCGCGCTGTCGGCGCGGACCTGCGGCGTTCAGGGTCGAGTCGGGATTACCAGCTGCTCTTCGTGATGCCCGGGAGCTCACCGCGGTGAGCCATGGTCCGCAGGCAGATCCGGCACAGGCCGAACTTGCGATAGACGGACTTCGGGCGTCCACAGCGCTGGCAGCGGGTGTAGGCGCGCACGGCGTACTTCGGCTTGCGCGCGGCCTTAACCTTCAGCGAGGTCTTCGCCATGGTCAGTTCTCCTTGAACGGGAAGCCGAGCTTGGTGAGGAGCGCGCGCCCCTCCTCGTCGTTGGTCGCCGAGGTGACGATGGTGATGTCCATGCCACGGGTCCGGTCGATCTTGTCCTGATCGATCTCGTGGAACATGACCTGCTCCGTGAGACCGAACGTGTAGTTGCCGCGTCCGTCGAACTGCTTGGGCGAGAGCCCGCGGAAGTCGCGGATACGCGGGAGGGCGATCGACAGCAGCCGATCGAGGAACTCCCACATGCGGTCGCCGCGCAGCGTGACGTGCGCACCGATCGGCATGCCCTCGCGCAGCTTGAACTGCGCGATGGACTTGCGGGCACGGGTGACCTGCGGCTTCTGGCCGGTGATCGCGGCCAGGTCGCGGATCGCGCCCTCGATCAGCTTGGAGTCACGAGCTGCCTCGCCGACGCCCATGTTGACGACGATCTTGGTCAGACCCGGGACCTGCATGACGTTCTCGAACGAGAACTCCTCGCGCAGCGCGGGGAGGATCTCCTCGCGGTAGCGCGTCTTCACGCGCGGGATGACCTTCTCTGTGGTCTCGGCGCTCATCAGATCTCCTCTCCGGTGCGCTTGGCGACGCGCACGCTGCGGTGCGCGCTGTAGGTGGAGCCGTCAGGGCGCTTCTTGGTGACCTCGTCGCGACGGTTGCCGATACGGGTGGTGACCTTCTCGCCGTCGACCTCGACCAGGAGCGCCACGTTGGACACGTGGATCGGAGCCTCCTTGGTCACGATCGAGCTGGTCGTGCCCGGCTGCAGCGCCTTCTGGTGCCGCTTGATCCGGTTCACGCCCTCGACGATCACGCGATCGACCTCGGGGAGCACGGCGATGACCTTGCCCTCGACGCCGCGGTCCTTGCCGGACAGCACGCGGACCTGGTCACCCTTCTTGATGCTCAGGCTCTTCTTCTTGGCAGTCATCACAGCACCTCCGGGGCAAGCGAGATGATGCGCATGAACCGCTTGTCGCGCAGCTCACGGCCCACGGGGCCGAAGATGCGCGTGCCACGGGGCTCACCATCATTCTTCAAGATGACTGCGGCGTTCTCGTCGAACCGGATGTAGGAGCCGTCCGGACGACGGCGCTCCTTCGCGGTGCGGACGACGACAGCCTTCACGACGTCGCCCTTCTTGACGTTCCCGCCCGGGATCGCGTCCTTGACGGTGGCGACGATGGTGTCGCCGATCCCTGCGTATCGACGACCGGAACCGCCGAGCACGCGGATGCACAAGATCTCCTTGGCACCGGTGTTGTCGGCGACCTTGAGTCGCGACTCCTGCTGGATCATCGGTTATCTCCTGTTGTCTCGCCGGTTCTCACGGGGTCTCCGCGAGCCTGACGGAACGAGTGGTTACTTGGCCTTCTCGAGGATCTCGACGAGGCGCCAACGCTTGGTCGACGACAGCGGACGGGTCTCTGCGACCAGTACGCGGTCGCCGATGCCAGCCTCGTTCGCCTCGTCGTGCGCCTTGAGCTTGCTCGTGCGGCGCATGACCTTGCCGTACAGAGCGTGCTTGACGTGGTCCTCGACGCTGACGACGACGGTCTTGTCCATCTTGTCGCTCACGACGAGGCCCTCGCGCACCTTGCGGCGGTTGCGCTCGCCTGCGGTGTTGTTGCTCATGCCTCTTCACTTTCGATGATGCCGAGCTCGCGCTCACGGACGACGGTGTAGATGCGCGCGATGTCCTTGCGCACCGTACGGAGCCGGGCGTTGTTCTCGAGCTGGCCGGTCGCGGCCTGGAAGCGCAGGTTGAACAGCTCTTCCTTGGCCTCGCCCAGCTTGTCGGCCAGGTCCTCGGCGCTCAGCGCGCGGAGGTCAGCGGTGGTGGTGGCGTTCGCCATCAGAGATCACCTGCCTCGCGGGTCACGATCTTGCACTTCATCGGGAGCTTGTGCATCGCACGTCGCAGCGCCTCACGGGCCACCGGCTCGGTCACGCCCGACAGCTCGAACATGACGCGGCCGGCCTTGACGTTGGCGATCCACCACTCCGGCGAACCCTTTCCGGAACCCATGCGGGTCTCGGCAGGCTTCTTGGTCAGCGGACGGTCGGGGTAGATGTTGATCCACACCTTGCCGCCACGCTTGATGTGACGGGTCATGGCGATACGAGCCGACTCGATCTGCCGGTTGGTCACGTAGTGACCCTCGATCGCCTGGATGCCGAAGTCACCGAACGCCAGCGACGTGCCGCCCTTGGCGGCGCCACGACGCTTGGGGTGGTGCTGCTTGCGGTGCTTGACCCTGCGCGGGATCAGCATGGTTCAGCTCTCCGTTCCGTTCGCTGCTTCCGCGGGAGCGGTAGCAGCCTCAGTGCTCGCGGGAGCCGGCTCTGCAGCCTGCTCCTGACGTGCGGGGCGCTCTGCGCGCTGTCCCTCACGCGCCGGGCGACGAGCGCCACCACGACCCGGACGCTGACGCCCACCGGGGGCGGCGGCGCGGGCAGCGGCCTGAGCCTCGCGCTCGGCACGGGTGCCGGCGACCTCGCCCTTGTAGATCCAGACCTTCACGCCGATGCGGCCGAAGGTCGTACGCGCCTCGTAGAAGCCGTAGTCGACGTCGGCACGGAGCGTGTGCAGGGGCACGCGGCCCTCGCGGTAGAACTCCGAGCGCGACATCTCCGCGCCGCCGAGACGGCCGGAGCACTGGATGCGGACACCCTTGGCACCGGCGCGCATGGTCGTCTGCAGTGCCTTGCGCATGGCGCGACGGAACTGCACACGGCCGGCGAGCTGCTCGGCAACACCCTGGGCGACCAGCTGCGCATCGAGCTCGGGGTTCTTGACCTCGAGGATGTTGAGCTGGATCTGCTTGCCCGTGAGCTTCTCGAGATCGCCGCGGATGCGGTCGGCCTCGGCGCCGCGGCGTCCGATCACGATGCCCGGACGCGCCGTGTGGATGTCCACGCGGACACGGTCACGAGTGCGCTCGATCTCGACCCGGCTGATGCCGGCGCGGTCCATGCCCTTGGTGAGCAGGCGACGGATCTTGATGTCCTCGCCGACGTAGCCCTTGTACAGCTTGTCGGCGTACCAGCGGCTCTTGTGGTCGGTGGAGATACCGAGACGGAAGCCGTGCGGGTTGATCTTCTGTCCCACTAGCGGTTCCCACCCTTCTTGTTGGCCTTGTGTGTTCGACTCAGCGCGGCGACAGCGTCACGAGGCTGCACGACGACGGTGATGTGGCTGGTGCGCTTGAGGATGCGGTTGGCCGCACCACGGGCGCGGGGGCGCCAGCGCTTCATCGTCGGGCCCTCGTCGACCCGGACGGCCGAGATGACCAGCGTCGAACGGTCGAGGCCTTCGGTGGTCTCGGCGTTCGCGACGGCGCTCGCGACCAGCTTGTAGACGTCCTGCGCCGCACCCTGCGGGGCGAACCGCAGCAGGGCCAGTGCATCGTCCACGTCGAGGCCGCGGACCATGTCGACGACCCGGCGCGCCTTCTGCGGCGTGACGCGGACGAAGCGTGCGACCGCGAAAGCACCGGGCTCGTCGCCGAGCAGGCTCTCGCGTCGGGCGCTGAGGCCCTTACGCTCCAATGTGCTCATCTGAACTCTTCCCTTGGTTGTCGCCCGCGTCAGCGGCGGCGGCTCTTTCGGTCGTCCTTGACGTGTCCGCGGAAGGTACGCGTCGGCGCGAACTCGCCCAGCTTGTGGCCGACCATCGCGTCGGTGACGAACACCGGGACGTGCTTGCGCCCGTCGTGGACGGCGATGGTGTGACCGATGAAGGACGGGAGAATCATGGAGCGACGCGACCACGTCTTGATGACGGTGTGCGTGTCGGCCTCGTTCTGAGTCTCGACCTTCTTCAGCAGGTGGCCGTCGACGAACGGTCCCTTCTTCAAACTGCGTGGCATGTCAGGCTCTTCCTCAGCGCTTTCCGGACTTGCGGCGACGGACGATCAGCTTGTCGCTGGGCTTCTTCTTGCGGGTACGGCCCTCAGGCTGGCCCCACGGCGACACCGGGTTGCGGCCACCCGAGGTCTTGCCCTCGCCACCACCGTGCGGGTGGTCGATCGGGTTCATCGCGACACCGCGGACGGTCGGGCGCTTGCCCTTCCAGCGGTTGCGGCCGGCCTTGCCCCAGTTGATGTTGGACTGCTCGGCGTTGCCGACCTCGCCGATGCTGGCGCGGCAGCGGACGTCGACGTAGCGCATCTCGCCCGAGGGGAGACGCAGCTGCGCGCGGTTGCCCTCACGGGCGACGAGCTGCACCTTGGCGCCGGCCGAGCGGCCCATCTTGGCGCCACCCCCGGGACGGAGCTCGATCGCGTGGATCGTGGTGCCGACCGGGATGTTGCGCAGCGGCAGGTTGTTGCCGGGCTTGATGTCGGCGCCGGGACCGGCCTCGACCGTCATGCCCTGCTTCAGACCCTCCGGCGCGATGATGTAGCGCTTCTCGCCGTCGATGTAGTGGAGCAGCGCGATGCGCGCGGTGCGGTTGGGGTCGTACTCGATGTGAGCGACCTTGGCCGGCACGCCGTCCTTGTCGTATCGCTTGAAGTCGATGATGCGGTAGGCACGCTTGTGACCGCCGCCCTGGTGCCGGGTGGTGATCCGGCCCTGGTTGTTGCGTCCGCCCTTCTTGGGCAGCGGACGCGTCAGCGACTTCTCGGGCGTCGTGCGCGTGATCTCACTGAAGTCGGCCACCGAGGAGCCGCGACGGCCCGGGGTGGTCGGCTTGTACTTACGGATTGCCATACGTACTCAGTCCTCGTTCGTTCAGGCGCCAGGCGCAGCGAAGATGTCGATGCTCTGACCCGGAGCGACGCTCACGATCGCGCGCTTGACATCGGCGCGCTTGCCGGTGCCGTTGCGGGTACGACGCGTCTTGCCCTTGCGGTTCTGGGTGTTCACCGCGGTGACCGTGACGCCGAAGATCTTCTCCACGGCGATCTTGATCTCGGTCTTGTTGGCATCCGGACGGACGATGAACGTGTACTTGTTCTCGTCGAGCAGCCCGTAGCTCTTCTCGCTCACGACCGGCCCGAGCAGGATGTCGCGCGGGTCCTTGTGCAGCGTGCTCACTTGTCACCGTCCTTCGCGGTAGCGACCTCGCTCAGCTTGACGGTCTCGGCGTCCCCGTTGGAGCGGAGCGCGACGAAGGCGTCGAACGCGGCCTTGGTGAAGACCACGTCGTCGCTGAGCAGGACGTCGTACGTGTTGAGCTGGTCGAGCCCGATCAGGTGGGTGCCGGCGACGTTGCGCAGGCTCTTCACCGTGGTCTGGTCGGTGCTCTCCACCACGACCAGCACACGCGGACGTGCGGTGATCTCGCGGAGCGTCGCCAGAGCGGCCCTCGTCGACGGCGCCTCGCCGCCCACGAGCGACTCGACGACGTGCAGACGGCCGTTGCGTGCCCGGTCGGAGAGGGCGCCACGGAGAGCGGCTGCCTTCATCTTCTTGGGGGTGCGCTGGTCGTAGCTGCGCGGCGTCGGTCCGTGGACCACGCCACCACCGGTGAACTGAGGTGCGCGGATCGAGCCCTGACGGGCGCGGCCGGTGCCCTTCTGGCGGTACGGCTTCCTGCCGCCGCCGGACACCTCGCCACGCGACTTGGTGTCGTGGGTGCCCTGGCGCGCTGCTGCGAGCTGGGCGACGACCACCTGGTGGATCAGGGGGATGTTGACCTGGACGTCGAAGATGTCCCGGGGGAGATCGACGTCGATGACGTTGGCGGTCACTTGACGGCTCCCTTCTTGGCGCCGGTGCGGATCATGACGATGCCGCCCTTGGGGCCGGGAACCGCACCCTTGATGAGGATGAGGCCCTTGTCGGCGTCGATGGCGTGCACCGTGAGGCTCTGCGCCGTGACACGATCGGTGCCCATGTGGCCTGCCATGCGCAGACCCTTGAACACGCGACCCGGCGTGGCGCAGCCGCCGATCGATCCCGGCTTGCGGTGGTTGCGGTGGGCACCGTGCGAGGCGCCGACACCGTGGAAGCCGTGGCGCTTCATGACGCCCGCGAAGCCCTTGCCCTTGCTGGTGCCCGTCACGTCGACGAAGTCACCGGCGGCGAAGATCTCAGGGGTGACTGCCTGCCCGACCTGGTAGTCCCCGATCGCCTCGGTGCGGATCTCCGCGAGGTGACGGCGGGGCGTGACGCTGGCCTTGTCGAAGTGACCGGCCTGCGGCTTGTTCACCTTGCGCGGGTCGATCTCGCCGAAGCCGATCTGGACGGCGCTGTAGCCGTCGGTCTCGGCGGTGCGGATCTGCGTGACGACGTTGGTGTCGGCAGCGATCACGGTGACCGGAACCACGCGGTTGTTCTCGTCCCACGTCTGGGTCATCCCGAGCTTGCGCCCGAGCAGCCCGACGGGTGCCTTCTGGTTGCTCATCAGCGATCGTTCCTCAGAGCTTGATCTCGATGTCGACGCCCGCAGGAAGGTCGAGGCGCATCAGCGAGTCGACGGTCTTCGGCGTGGGGTCGATGATGTCGATGAGGCGCTTGTGGGTGCGCATCTCGAAGTGTTCGCGGCTGTCCTTGTACTTGTGCGGCGAACGAATGACGCAGTAGACGTTCTTTTCCGTCGGCAGAGGCACCGGGCCAGCGACCGTGGCACCCGTACGCGTGACGGTGTCCACGATCTTGCGCGCCGAGGTGTCAATCACCTCGTGGTCATAGGCCTTGAGCCTGATGCGGATCTTCTGTCCCGCCATGCTCTCGCTTCGTCCTTCTCTTCGTACTGCCTCGGACTCTCCACCCCGGGATCGAGGAAGAGCGCTGCTCCCCTCCGACCCCCGAGGTCGGGCGTGTCGCGGGCTGTAGCGCGCGCGAGTCTTCACACCTCTGGAGTTGGATGGTTGGGCCCCGGACGCCGCCCACCCCGTGCGGGATGTGCCTGCTCTTCCTCGGACCAGGCGCACCAGCGCCGTTCACACCGGAGTGGAACGGCAAGGCGCGCCGAAGCAACTTTCCAAGTCTGACAGACACCACCCCTGATTGCCAAATCGGAGCAGGATCCGTCGCACTTGGACCAACTCTCACGGTAGCGAACACCACCAAACGGTCTGCCGTCGGGCGTCGCCGGCGGCCTCTGCCGTACGGGCTCGGCCGCGCGCTGTCAGCGGTGCGTGTGCTGCTCCGTGGCCGCATGGCCGGCCGACTCCAGCTGGAAGGTGGAGTGGTCCACGTCGAAGTGGTCGGAGAGACACCCCCGCAGCTCGTCGAGCACCCCGTGCCCCGCGTCGTGCTCGAGGACCTCGTCGGCGACCACGACGTGGGCCGACATGACCGGCATCCCCGAGGTGATCGTCCAGACGTGCAGGTCGTGGACGTCGAGGACCCCCCGAGCCTCCCGCATGTGGGCCCTGAGGTCGTCGAGGTCGAAGTCGCGCGGCGTCGACTCCAGGAGGACGTCGGCGACCTCGCGCAGCAGCCCGACGGCGCGCGGGAGGATCAGCGCGGCGATCGCCAACGAGGCGATCGGGTCGGCGGCGTCCCAGCCGGTCACCATGATCACGACGGCCGCCACGATCACCGCCACGGAGCCGACCGCGTCGCCGAGGACCTCCAGGTAGGCGCCCTTGACGTTGAGACTCTCCTGGGAGCCCTTGCGCAGCAGGAGGAGCCCGACCACGTTCACCGCGAGCCCGAGCACGCCCGCCGCCAGCATCCACGGCGAGTCGACATGGGGAGCGTCGTCCAGGCGGCGTACGGCCGAGACCACGACGACCGCGCACAGCGCCAGCAGCACCAGGCCGTTGACGCCCGCGGCGAGGATCTCCGAGCGGTGGTTGCCGAACGTCCGACGCGGGCTGCCGGCACGTTGCGCGACCGTCACGGCAGCGAGGGCCATCGCGAGCCCGAAGGTGTCGCTGAGCATGTGGCCGGCGTCGGCCAGCAGGGCCAGGCTCCCGGTCAGGAGAGCGGCCACGACCTCGACGACGAGGACCAGCACGGTGAGGCCCAGCACGAACGCCAGACGCGGACGGTGCTGGGCGGACGGCGTGCCGTGCGCATGGTCGTGTCCCACGCCCTCACGATACGTCGCCCGGTCCGTGGCGCGCCGTGACGCACGCCATGGGCAGAGAACAGACGACGAGGCCCCGTCCAGCTCGTCGAGCTGGGCGGGGCCTCGTCCAGAGACCGTCCCGGGGTTGCCCCGGGCTCAGATCACTTGTTGATCTTGGTGACGCGACCTGCGCCGACCGTACGACCACCCTCGCGGATCGCGAAGCGGAGACCGTCCTCCATCGCGATCGGCTGGATCAGCTGCACCGACATCTCGGTGTTGTCGCCCGGCATGACCATCTCGGTGCCCTCAGGCAGCGTGACGACGCCGGTGACGTCCGTGGTGCGGAAGTAGAACTGCGGGCGGTAGTTGTTGAAGAACGGCGTGTGACGGCCGCCCTCCTCCTTGCTCAGGATGTAGACCTGCGCCTCGAACTCCGTGTGGGGAGTCGTGGTGCCCGGAGCGATGACGACCATGCCGCGCTCGACGTCCTCGCGCTTCGTGCCACGAAGCAGGAGGCCGACGTTCTCGCCCGCCTGGCCCTCGTCGAGAAGCTTGCGGAACATCTCGATGCCCGTGACCGTGGAGGTCTGCTTCGTCTCGCGGATGCCGACGATGTCGACGGTGTCGTTGAGCTTGACGATGCCGCGCTCGATACGACCCGTGATGACGGTGCCACGACCGGTGATCGTGAAGACGTCCTCGACCGGCATGAGGAACGGCTTGTCCGTCTCACGCTCCGGCTGGGGGATGTACTCGTCGACAGCGTTCATGAGCTCGATGATCGACTCGCCCCACTTGGCGTCGCCGTTGAGCGCCGGGAAGGCCGCAACGCGGACGACCGGTGCGTTGTCACCGTCGAACTCCTGCTCGCTGAGCAGCTCGCGGACCTCGAGCTCGACGAGCTCGATGAGCTCCTCGTCGTCGACCATGTCGCACTTGTTGAGCGCCACGACCATCGCCGGCACGCCGACCTGGCGCGCGAGCAGGACGTGCTCACGCGTCTGGGGCATCGGGCCGTCGGTGGCGGCGACCACGAGGATCGCGCCGTCCATCTGTGCCGCACCCGTGATCATGTTCTTCACGTAGTCGGCGTGACCCGGGCAGTCGACGTGCGCGTAGTGACGGTTCTCGGTCTGGTACTCAACGTGAGCGATCGAGATCGTGATACCGCGCTGGCGCTCCTCAGGAGCCTTGTCGATCTGATCGAAGGCCGAAGCCTCGTTCAGGTCCGGGTACTTGTCATGCAGCACCTTGGTAATCGCCGCCGTGAGCGTCGTCTTACCGTGGTCGATGTGACCGATGGTGCCGATGTTCATGTGCGGCTTAGTCCGCTCGAACTTCGCCTTAGCCACTGAGGCTCCTCCTCGATTGAATGATGCTTTTGCGCCGTGCGGTTGAGCTGATCGAAGCCTAGGTCAGGCCCGCGATCACTCGCCCCTGGCCTTCTTGATGATCTCTTCTGCGACGTTCTTGGGAACCTCGGCGTAGGAGTCGAACTCCATGGAGTACGACGCCTGCCCCGACGTCTTCGACCGGAGGTCTCCGACGTACCCGAACATCTCGGAGAGCGGAACGAGTGCGTCCACGACCCGGTCACCGGAACGTTCCGACATCTGCTGGATCTGGCCACGGCGAGAGTTGATGTCGCCGATGACCTCGCCCAGGTAGGACTCAGGGGTGGTGACCTCGACCTTGAACATCGGCTCGAGGAGCACCGGGTCTGCCTTGCGTGCCGCTTCCTTGAACGCCATGGAACCGGCGATCTTGAAGGCGAGCTCGGACGAGTCGACGTCGTGGTACTGACCGTCGGTCAGCGTCACCTTGACGTCGACCATGGGGTAGCCGGCGAGCACGCCGAACTCCATGGCTTCCTGCGCGCCCTCGTCGACGGCGGGGATGTACTCCCGCGGGACGCGCCCACCGGTGATCTCGTTCGAGAACTCGTAGCCGCCCTCTCCACCAGCCAACGGGCCCGTGGGCTCGATGCTGATGAGGACCTTGGCGAACTGACCCGAACCACCGGTCTGCTTCTTGTGGGTGTACGAGACCTTCTCGACCTTGCGCTTGATGGTCTCGCGGTACGCGACCTGCGGCTTGCCGACGTTGGCCTCGACGCGGAACTCGCGCTTCATGCGGTCCACGAGGATGTCGAGGTGCAGCTCGCCCATGCCGGCGATGATGGTCTGCCCGGTCTCCTCGTCGGTGTGGACCGTGAACGTCGGGTCCTCCTCGGCGAGACGCTGGATCGCGACGCCGAGCTTCTCCTGGTCGCTCTTGGTCTTCGGCTCGATGGCGACCTGGATCACCGGAGCCGGGAAGGTCATCGACTCGAGCACGATCGGGTTGCTCGGCTCGGAGAGCGTCTCGCCCGTGGTGGTGTCCTTCAGACCCATCACGGCGACGATCTGGCCGGCGCCGACCGACGCGATCTCCTCACGCTTGTTGGCGTGCATCTGGTAGATCTTGCCGATCCGCTCCTTGCGGCCCTTGACGGAGTTGAGCACCTGCGTGCCCGCCGTCAGGCGACCGGAGTAGAGACGGATGTAGGTCAGCTTGCCGAGGTGGGGGTCGGCCGCGATCTTGAACGCGAGGGCCGAGAAGGGCTCCTCCTCCGTCGGCTGGCGCGTGAGCTCGGTCTCCTCGTCGCCGGCCTTGTGGCCCGCCACGGAGCCGACGTCGACCGGCGAGGGGAGGTAGTCGACGACCGCGTCGAGCAGGGGCTGGACACCCTTGTTCTTGAACGCGGTGCCGCACAGGACCGGGACGATCTTGTCGGCCAGCGTGGCGCGACGGATCGCCGCCTTCAGCGTGTCGACGTCGATGTCCTCGCCCTCGAGGTACATCTCCATCAGGTCGTCGTCAGCGGTCGCGACCGTGTCGAGCAGCTTCTCGCGGTACTCGGCGGCCTTGTCGGCGAGCTCGGCCGGGATCTCCTCGACCGTGTAGTCCTCACCGATCTCGGTCTCGCCGCGCCACGTGAGCGCACGCATGCCGACGAGGTCGACGACGCCCAGGAAGTCGGCCTCGGCGCCGATCGGGAGCTGCAGCACCGCCGGGTTGGCGTTGAGGCGCTCGACGATCGTGTCGACGCAGTAGAAGAAATCTGCGCCGGTGCGGTCGAGCTTGTTGACGAAGCACATCCGCGGCACGTGGTACTTGTTGGCCTGACGCCAGACGGTCTGCGACTGCGGCTCCACGCCGGCGACGCCGTCGAAGACCGCGACCGCGCCGTCGAGGACGCGCAGGGACCGCTCCACCTCGACGGTGAAGTCGACGTGACCGGGGGTGTCGATGATGTTGATCTGGTGGTTCTTCCACCAGCAGGTCGTCGCGGCCGACGTGATCGTGATGCCGCGCTCCTGCTCCTGCTCCATCCAGTCCATCGTGGCTGCGCCCTCGTGGACCTCACCGATCTTGTACGTGATGCCGGTGTAGAAGAGGATGCGCTCGGTCGTCGTCGTCTTGCCCGCGTCGATGTGCGCCATGATGCCGATGTTGCGCACCGTGGCGAGGTTGGTGGTGATGTCTACGGCCACCTTGGCTGACTTCCCTTGCTGTCGTGAGTCGATTCCGGAGATGGGTGCCGCCGGCCCGTGACGGGCCTACGGCACGCCGTCACCAGCGGTAGTGGGCGAAGGCCTTGTTGGCCTCGGCCATCTTGTGCGTGTCCTCACGCTTCTTGACTGCGCCGCCCAGACCGTTCGAGGCGTCGAGCAGCTCGTTCATCAGGCGCTCGGCCATGGTCTTCTCGCGACGCTCGCTGGCGAACCGGACGAGCCAGCGAAGAGCGAGGGTGTTGGCGCGTGAGGCGCGGACCTCGATCGGGACCTGGTAGGTCGCACCGCCGACACGGCGGGACTTGACCTCGAGGGTCGGCTTGACGTTGTCGAGCGCGCGCTTCAGCGTGATGACCGGGTCGGTGCCGGACTTCTCACGCGAGCCTTCGAGCGCGCTGTAGACGATGCGCTGGGCGACCTGCTTCTTGCCGTCCTCGAGGACCTTGTTGATCAGCTGCGTGACCAGGGGGCTCGAGTAGACCGGATCGGCCTCGGTGGGACGCTTCGGTGCTGGACCCTTGCGCGGCATCAGCTCTTCTCCTTCTTCGCGCCGTAGCGGCTGCGAGCCTGCTTGCGGCTCTTGACACCCTGGGTGTCCAGCGCGCCGCGGATGATCTTGTATCGCACACCCGGGAGGTCCTTCACACGGCCACCGCGAACGAGCACGATCGAGTGCTCCTGCAGGTTGTGACCCTCACCGGGAATGTAGGCCGTGACCTCGATGCCGCTGCTCAGCCGGACGCGAGCAACCTTGCGCAGCGCAGAGTTCGGCTTCTTCGGCGTCGTCGTGTACACGCGGGTGCACACTCCGCGACGCTGGGGCGAACCCTTCAGGGCGGGCGTCTTGGTCTTCGCCACCTTGTCCTGACGGCCCTTGCGGACCAACTGCTGGATCGTTGGCACTACATGCTTCTTTCTTCTGTCCGGCTCTGTCTCTGTAGCTCTCTTCGTCCCCGCCGCAGGCGTCGTCCGGCGGCGCGCTCGGGGCGTGCCGCCACCGCGTCGTGCGATGGTAGGTGTTGCTGCTCGCGGTCCTGCACCTCGTCCGCACGGCCCGGCTGCGAGGCCAGGTCGCGCGACTCGACCGACGGTGCGGCGACACGCGAATCAGTGCACACGGACACGAGTCCACGGCACAATGTCCAAGACTACCGGGTGCCTCGTGAGGGGTCAAAACGGGTTCGGGGGGCGCCCTCACCACGGCCCTCGCGCGAGGGGTGGCGGTCCAGCAGCTCGGCCAGGTGGAGGGCCTGGACGCCGGCGAGATCGTCCAGCTGGGTCCGGCACGAGAACCCGTCCGCCAGCACGACGCTCCCCTCGGGCGCCTCGCGTACGGCGGGGAGCAGCTGGTGCTCCGCGACGGCCACCGACACGTCGTAGTGACCGCGCTCGACCCCGAAGTTGCCCGCCAGACCGCAGCATCCCCCGAGCCGGGTCACCGTAGCCCCGGCTCCCTGCAGCAGCGCCGCGTCGGCCTGCCAGCCGAGAACCGAGGCGTGGTGGCAGTGCGGCTGCGCGACGATCGTCACGTCGCTCAGGTCGGGCGCGACCCATCCGGGGGTCCGGGCGAGGAGCTCGGCGAGGGTGAACACTCCCCCGGCCACCTCGACGGCGCGGGGGTCGTCGGTCAGCTCGACGGCGTCCGAGCGCAGCACGGCGAGGCAGGACGGCTCGAGGCCCACGACGGGGGTGCCGAGCGCGACGTACGGGTGCAGCGCAGCCACCGTGCGCTCGACGTTGCGGCGGGCACCGTCGAGCTGACCGGTGGAGATCCACGTGAGCCCGCAGCACACCGACTCGTCGAGCAGCCGGACCCGGTAGCCCGCCGCCTCGAGCACGCGGACAGCGGCCTGCCCGGGCGCGGTGTGGAAGTAGTTGGTGAACGAGTCGGCCCAGATCAGCACCTCAGGACGGTCCGCCCCGGAGGTGTCGTGCAGCGCGGCGGCATCGCTCCCCCGGGTCGCCGTGCCCTCCCCGCGACTCCAGCGACGGAGCGTGGTCGAGGCGAAGCGCGGGATGCTGCGCCGGGGGTCGACGCCCGCCAGCCACAGCGCGAGCGGCCGCAGGCCCGGGGTCCGGAGCAGGGCGTTCACCAGCCTCGCCACCGGCGAGGACAGGCGCGCCCAGAGCGGGAGCAGGCCCAGGGCGTAGTGGCTGCGCGGCCGGAGACGACGTCGGTAGGTCTGGTGGAGCACCTCCGCCTTGTAGGTCGCCATGTCGATCCCGGTCGGGCAGTCCCTGGCACACCCCTTGCAGGAGAGGCAGAGGTCGAGCGCCTCGTGCACCGCCGGATCCTTCCAGCCCTTGTCGACCACCCGGCCGTCGACCATCTCCTGGAGCACCCGCGCCCGGCCCCGGGTCGAGTCCTTCTCATTGCGTGTCGCCACGAACGACGGGCACATCACCCCGCCCGCCGCCGTGTTGTCGGCGATGCACTTGCCGACGCCGGTGCAGCGGTGGACCGCGGCGCCGAAGTCGCCGTCGTCGTGGACGAGCCGGAGCGCGAGGCGGTCGCGGACTCGGCCGACGCCGGTGCCGCGGAGGTCGGCGTCGAGCGGGGCGGGATCGACCAGCACACCGGGGTTGAGGAGGTCGTCGGGGTCGAAGGCCGCCTTGACCCGCCCGAAGAGCGACAGCGACTCCGGCGTGTACATCAGCGGCAGGAGCTCGGACCGAGCCCGTCCGTCTCCGTGCTCACCGGACAACGAGCCGCCATGTCGCGCGACCAGCGCGGCGGCGTCGAGCAGGAAGGCGCGGAACACCCTCGTGCCCTCGTGCTCGGGCGCGGCGAACGGGAAGTCGATGCGGACGTGGACGCATCCGTCACCGAAGTGGCCGTACGGCACACCGTCCAGGTCGTACTGGCGCAGCAGGGCCTCGAACTCGCGCAGATAGGCACCCAGCCGCGCGGGCGGGACAGCGGCGTCCTCCCAGCCGGCATAGGCCGGACGTGAGAGCGACCGTGCCGCGAGGCCGGCCCCCTCCTCCCTGATGCGCCACAGGGCGGCCTGCTCGGCGACGTCGGTGACCAGCCGCGTCGAACGGGTGCCGACACCGGCGGCGACGGCCGCGGCACGCGCCTCGAGCTCGCCCGGCGAGCCTCCGGACAGCTCGACGAACATCCATCCGGAGCCGGCCGGCAGCTCGGGGACGGACGCGGGACCGCGCTGGGCACGGACGACGTCGACGATCCGGGCGTCGAGGCCCTCGCAGGCGGTCGGGTCGTGCGGGAGGATCGCCAGCACGTCGTCGGCAGCGTCGGCCATCGTCGGGTAGCCCAGGAGCAGCAGGACACGGTACGGCGGATCGGAGACCAGGTCGACGGTCGCACCGAGGGTGACGGCGAGCGTGCCCTCGGTGCCGGCGAGGAAGGTCGCCACGTCGAACCCGTTCTCGGGCAGGAGGTGCTCCATGGAGTACCCCGACACCTGCCGCCCGAACCGCCCGAACTCGGTCCGGATCGTCGCGAGGTCGGCACCGACCACGGCGCGGAGGGCTTCCAGCGTCGGCGACGAGCCGGAGCCGCTCGAGGCGGAACCGGCCACGGGCCGGACGAGCGAGAGCCGCTCACCGCTCGCCGTGACGACGTCGAGCGCGGCGACGGTGTCGGCCGAGCGTCCGTACGCGAGGGCGCGGGACCCGCACGCGTTGTTGCCGATCATCCCGGCGATGGTGCACCGGGTGTGCGTGGACGGGTCGGGCCCGTAGCGCAGCCCTGCCCGCGCTGCCTCCCGCTGCAGCGCGGCATGGACGGTGCCGGGCTCGACCCGGGCCGTACGGGCGTCGCGATCGATCTCGAGGACACGGTTGAGGTGGCGCGTGAAGTCCATCACGATCCCCGGGCCGACCGCGTTGCCGGCGATCGACGTCCCGGCACCGCGCGAGGTGAGCGGCACCCCCGACGCACGGGCGACGTCGACGACCGCAAGGACCTCGTCGGTGGTGCGCGGCCGGACGACGACCTGGGGGACGACACGGTAGAGCGAGGCGTCGGTGCTGTAGAGCGCGCGTGCCAGGGCGGAGTCGTCGACGTCGCCGACCCCCGCGCGACGCAGAGCCGTGGCGGTGTCGAGGCCGAGCGTGGCCGCATCGACCGAGGAGGGCGTCACCACAGGCTGATCGACCGCTCGAAGATGCCCGCCACCGCCTCCTCGTCCACCGGCTTGGGCGCGGTGGCGAGGAGCCGCTGCTGCTTCATCGTCCCCTCGACGAGAGCGGGGACGTCGCCCTTGTCGAAGCCGACGGCGCCGATGCCTGCGGGGATGCCGATGTCGCGCATCAGGCGGACGAGCACCTGCGGCAGGAGGTCGGCGAGGTCGGACGGCCGGGCAGCGCCGGGCTCGAGGAGCTCGGCCGCGCGCACGTGCCGCTCGGGCGCGGCGTCGAAGGTGTAGCGGAACGCCTCGGGAGCGGTGAGCGAGACCGCCATGCCGTGCGGCACCATCGCCTCGTCCTGCGGGTAGCCCGAGGGACGGAAGTCCTTCACCTGGCCGGCGATCGGGTAGGCGTTGGCGTGCGGGATATGGACCCCGGCGTTGCCGAACCCCATGCCTGCGAACGTCGCGGCCAGCGCCATCTGCTCGCGGGCGTCGACATCACCGCCGTCGTGCACCGCCGCGCGGAAGGACGACGCGAGCAGGCTCATCGACTTCTCGGCCCACACGTCGGAGATGGGGTTCGCTCCGCAGTACGGGACGCGCTCCGAGGCGGCCTTGCGCTCGTAGGAGGTGAACGGACGTGCGGTGTAGCTCTCGAGCGCGTGGCAGAGGATGTCCATCCCGCTGGCCGCAGTGACCTCCGGCGGCTGGGACAGCGTCAGCTGGGGGTCGATGATCGCCAGCTCCGGCCTCAGCCGCGGATGGCTGATGCCCGTCTTCACGTGCTGCGACAGGACGTCGAGCACGCAGATCGTGGTGCTCTCGCTCCCGGTGCCGGTCGTCGTCGGGAGCGCGATCAACGGGAGGAGGGCCTTGGCCGGCGCCCGGCCTGCTCCCACCGGCACGTTGATGTAGTCCATCAGCTCACCGTCGTTGGTCGTGAGCAGGTTGACCGCCTTGGCGGTGTCGATGCTCGAGCCTCCTCCGAGGGCCACCACGGCGTCGAAGGGACCGTGCGAGCGTGCGAAGTCGATCGCATCGGAGAGGCTCGCGTCGGTCGGCTCGACGTGCGAGTCGGCGTAGACGACCAGCTCCACGCCGTCGGCCGCGACCTGCTCGACGACCCGGTCGGGGACACCGGTCGCCTCGAGGCCGCGGTCGGTGACCAGCAGCGCTCGACGCACACCGAGCGACGCGAGCTCGTAGCCGAGCTCCGCGCTCGCGCCGGACCCGATCTTCAGTCTCGGGGACCCGTAGGTGAAGACAGTCTCGGGACGGGTCGGCTGGGCGAACGGCATCCGGGCTCCTGAAGGTCACGACGGCCCACAGGCGCGTCTGTACGCGTGTTGCGTAGATGACAATACGGCGTCACGGGCACTTGTCGGGCACCTGACCACGTTGCTCTAGGGTGTTCGGGGGCTTGATCTGGAGGTGGACGGATGAACCGGTCGACAGTGGCCGCTGCGCTCGCAGCGACCCTGGTCCTCGGCCTGGGCGCGTGCAGCCCGCTCGCGCCGGCACGACCCGACCCCTCTGCGACCACCCACACCAGCCTCAAGGTGGACGTGGCCCAGCACGAGAGCTTCTCCGGCACGCCCATCGTCTACTCCTTCACCGTTCCCGACGGGGCGACCCAGCTCGGACCGCTCGTGCGTCAACGAAGCCCTGAGCTGCTCGCCGCGTACGAGCCGGTCCTGGCCGAGGCTGAGCGTCGTCAGGCACTCGAGGCGGCCGCCGACGCCGTCGAGAACCAGGGCGAGACGACACCGACACCGACCGAGCCCCCCAACCCGCTCCCCACCGACGACAGCTTCGCGATCCTCTCGGAGCCGCCGGAGCCCGACACGACGACGGCACTGCTGAGGATCGACGGTGACCCCGGCGAGGTGTTCAGCAACGTGCTCGCCCAGGTGGCCGAGGCCATGCCCGCGCTCGAGCTCGACCCTGACGCGTGGTCGCGATTCTGCACCGCGTCAGACGGCGTCTACACCGGCTGCTCGTTCGACGTGACAGGGCGCACCACCGAGGACGTCGGGGTCCGGGTCTCGGTGACCATCGACCCGGGCAACCTGCGGACGCAGCAGTCCCCCGCCGGCGCCCAGGGCAAACCGGTGATGACGTACACCGTCGTGGCCACCGATCCCCCCGACATGCGGCCGGTGTGGGCGGCGCTCGACGAGGAGACCGACACCCCGGCCGAGGGCGAGCCGCAGGTCCTGCCCGCTCCGGAGAAGGTTCCGGCGACGACCGCGCCTCTGCCGCCGGCCCCGCAGGTGGAGGGCACGTGGCCGAAGCTCCCGGTCTCGCGCCCGGTTGCCACCGGCGGCGACCTCATCACCCCGCAGTGGAAGCTGCGCGACGACTCGGCGCTGCTCCTCTCGGGCGACCGGCCCGCCTTCGCCAGCATCCTCGTCGAGCGCGGCGCCAACGCCGACGCGATCGCACGCAGCTATGTGCTGGCCTACAGCACGGCCGGCGACCCCGTCCAGGACGTCATCGAGGACCGCACCGAGATCAGCACCACCTACCGCGCCGTGACGCCGAAGAACGGCCCGACCGTCTCAGCGACGTTCACCCAGGCCGGACGCGGCAACTACATCGCGCTCTTCTACGCCCCGCCCTCGCGCGGCTGAGCGGCCGGGCTCGTCTGGGCGTTCCGCCGGGCGGCGGAACGCCCACTCCATCCGTGGGGCGAGCAGCGGCCCGACGGCACGCGCGACGCGTTCCGACATCAGCGCGGTGCCCAGGAGGGCCGCGCCGACGAGGACGATCGGCACGCAGTACGGGCCCAGCTCGGCCAGGAGGTCGAACGCGCCGACGTGGGCCAGGGCGATGATCACGAACCCGTGGAGGAAGTACGCGTTCATCGTGCGGCGGCCGAGGCCGGTCGTGACGTCGACGCGCCGCGGGATGACCGACAGGACCGCGGCGGTCAGGGCGAACCCGACCACGAGCAGGCCCGCGCGCGTCGTCAGGCCGCCCAGGGCGTCGGCCTCGAGGGGCGACTCGGCGTAGGCGTCACGCCAGTAGAGCCACGAGACGTACCAGCCCTCGTGACGCAGCTGGCACCAGGCGAACGTGCCGGCCAGGGCGAGCGCCGACACGACACGGACCAGCGGACGGCGGAGGAACGCGAAGTGCGCCGGCCGCAGGTACATCCCCGCCACGTAGAACGGCAGCAGACCGAGGATGCGGTGGATCGAGACGACGTTGCTCACCTGCCACAGTCCGGCCACCAGGCTCACGGCGATCGCGACCAGCACCGGCGCCCGCACCACCTGCCAGAGCGGGGTCGACAGTCGCCAGGCGACCAGGGCGATGAGGAACCAGGTGGACCACGCCGGGTCGAGCAGGTTGATGTCGAGGGGCTTGCCGTCCAGCACCGCGCGGAACCCGTCGAGACCGACGTTGAGGACGATGTAGGGGACGACGAGTGTCGTGACGAGCGCTCGCGTCTGCTTGGGCGAGCCTTCGTAGCGTCGCGAGACGTAGCCCGAGACGAGCACGAACGCGGGCATGTGGAAGGCGTAGATCCAGGCGTAGGTGCCCCGGGCGGCAGGGACGTCGAGGAGGTACTGCAACGCGTGCCCGGCGACCACCAGGAGCATCACCCAGTAGCGGGCGTTGTCGAGAAGAGGATCGCGCGCCGCCGGTCGGGCCGCTGCGTCGACGGAGCTGTCGGCGTCTGCTCGGGGCTGCATCAGCGTCGTAGACATCTGGCACGACGTAACCACCCGTTCCTTAACGCATCCTGAGAGGGCCCGAGAACACGCGGCGAACGGTGCACGACGTGCGAGGGCCCCCGGGAGCAGATGCTCCCGGGGGCCCTCGTCAGGACCTCGTCGATCAGCCGGAGAAGCTGCCGAAGTCGAAGTCGTCCAGCGCGACGGACTGGCCCCCGGTGTTGCCGAAGTCGTAGTCGTACGACTCGTACCCGGTCACCGCGTACGCCGCCTGGCGCGCCTCCTCGGTGGGCTCCACCCGAACGTTGCGGTACCGCTCGAGGCCGGTGCCCGCCGGGATCAGCTTGCCGATGATGATGTTCTCCTTCAGGCCACGGAGCTGGTCCGACTTGCCCTGGATCGCCGCCTCCGTGAGGACACGGGTCGTCTCCTGGAAAGACGCGGCACTCAGCCACGACTCGACCGCGAGGGAGGCCTTCGTGATGCCCATCAGCACCGGACGGCCGGATGCAGGCTGCCCGCCCTCGGCCACCACGCGACGGTTGGCCTCCTCGAACGTCGCACGGTCGTGCAGGTCACCCGGCAGCAGCTTGGTCTCGCCCTGGTCGATGACCGTGACGCGACGCAGCATCTGCCGCACGATGATCTCGATGTGCTTGTCGTGGATGGCCACGCCCTGGCTGCGGTAGACCTCCTGGACCTCGTCGACCAGGTGCTCCTGAGCCCGGCGGACGCCGAGGATGCGCAGAACCTCCTGCGGATCCGGCGTGCCGTGCGTCAGCTGCTGCCCAACCTCCACCTCGTCGCCGTCGGCGATGAGGAGACGCGAGCGCTTGGACACCGGGTACTCGTGCGGCTCAGACCCGTCGTGCGGGACGACGACGAGCTTGCGAGCCTTGTCGCTGTCGTCGATCGTCACGCGTCCGGCGGCGTCCGAGATCGGCGCGCGGCCCTTGGGCTGACGCGCCTCGAAGAGCTCGACGACACGCGGCAGACCGTGCGTGATGTCGTCACCGGCCACACCACCGGTGTGGAAGGTACGCATCGTCAGCTGGGTGCCGGGCTCACCGATCGACTGGGCCGCGATGGTGCCGACGGCCTCGCCGATGTCGACGAGCTTGCCGGTCGCCAGCGAACGGCCGTAGCACTTGGCGCAGGTGCCGGTCTTGGCGTCGCAGGTCAGCACCGTACGGACCTTGATCTCCTCGATCCCGGCCGCGACGAGCCGTGCGATCTCGGGGTCTCCGAGGTCGCCGGCGGCCTCGACAAGGACCTCACCCGTCTCCGGGTGGGTGATCTCGGTCGCCGCGTTGCGGGCGTACGCCGAGGTCTCGACGTTCTCCGCCAGCACGAGCCGGCCGTCAGGCAGACGGTCCGCGATCCGCGTGGGCAGACCACGCTCGGTGCCGCAGTCCTCCTCGCGGATGATGACGTCCTGGCTGACGTCGACCAGGCGACGCGTCAGGTAGCCGGAGTCCGCCGTACGGAGCGCGGTGTCGGCCAGGCCCTTGCGCGCGCCGTGGGTCGCGATGAAGTACTCGACGACCGACAGACCCTCGCGGTAGTTCGCCTTGATCGGGCGCGGGATGATCTCACCCTTCGGGTTGGCCACCAGGCCTCGCATCGCGGCGATCTGACGCATCTGCATCATGTTGCCGCGAGCGCCCGACTGGATCATCATCCAGATCGGGTTGTCCTCGGTGAAGGTCTTCTCCATCTCGGCGGAGACCTCGTTGGTGGCCTGGGTCCAGATCTCGATGAGCTCGCTGCGACGCTCGTCGTCGGTGATCAGACCGCGCTGGAACTGCTTCTGGACCTTGGCGTCCTGATCCTCGTAGATGGCGAGGATCTCCTGCTTGCGGCTCGGGGTGACGACGTCCTCGATCGAGATCGTGACGCCGGACCGCGTGGCCCAGTGGAAGCCGGTGTCCTTCAGCGCGTCCAGGGACGCGGCGACCTCGACCTTGCTGTAGCGCTCGGCGAGGTCGTTGACGATCACACCGAGCTGCTTCTTGCCGACCTGGTAGTTCACGTAGGCGTAGTCGACCGGGAGCGCCTCGTTGAAGAGGACACGTCCGAGCGTGGTCTCCAGCGTCAGGGCGTCGCCGCGGCTCCAGCCCTCCGGGACCTCGACGTCGGCCGGGGGCACGACCTCGGGGAAGCGGATCTTGATCTTGCTCTGGAGCGCGATCTCGCCACGGTCGAACGCCATCCTCGCCTCGGACGCCGAGGAGAACGCGCGACCCTCGCCCGGCTGTCCGTCACGCTCGAGCGTGAGGAAGTACAGCCCGATGACCATGTCCTGCGTCGGCATGGTGACCGGACGACCGTCGGCGGGCTTGAGGATGTTGTTGGTCGACAGCATGAGGACGCGTGCCTCAGCCTGCGCCTCGGCCGACAGCGGGAGGTGGACGGCCATCTGGTCACCGTCGAAGTCGGCGTTGAAGGCCGAGCAGACGAGCGGGTGGATCTGGATGGCCTTGCCCTCGATGAGCTGCGGCTCGAACGCCTGGATGCCCAGCCGGTGCAGGGTGGGTGCACGGTTGAGCAGCACCGGGTGCTCGGAGATGACCTCTTCGAGGACGTCCCACACCTCGGCGCGCGCGCCGCGCTCGACCATGCGCTTGGCCGACTTGATGTTCTGCGCGTGGTTCAGGTCGACCAGACGCTTCATCACGAACGGCTTGAACAGCTCGATCGCCATCTGCTTGGGCAGACCGCACTGGTGCAGCTTGAGCTGCGGGCCGACGACGATGACCGAACGGCCCGAGTAGTCGACGCGCTTGCCGAGCAGGTTCTGGCGGAAGCGACCCTGCTTGCCCTTGAGCATGTCGGAGATCGACTTGAGCGGGCGGTTGCCCGGTCCGGTGACCGGCCGTCCACGACGGCCGTTGTCGAACAGCGAGTCGACGGCCTCCTGGAGCATCCGCTTCTCGTTGTTGACGATGATCTCCGGCGCGCCGAGGTCGAGCAGGCGCTTGAGCCGGTTGTTGCGGTTGATGACGCGACGGTAGAGATCGTTCAGGTCGCTGGTGGCGAAGCGGCCACCGTCGAGCTGGACCATCGGCCGCAGCTCCGGCGGGATCACCGGGACCGCGTCGAGGACCATGCCGGCGGGCCGGTTGTCTCCCGACATGAAGGCCGAGACGACCTTGAGGCGCTTGAGGGCTCGCGTCTTGCGCTGGCCCTTGCCGGTCGCGATGGTCTCCTTGAGGCTCACGGCCTCCGCCGCGAGGTCGAAGTCCTGGAGGCGCTTCTGGATCGCCTGCGCGCCCATGTAGCCCTCGAAGTACTTGCCGAAGCGGTAGGTCATCTCGCGGTAGAGCAGCTCGTCGCCCTCGAGGTCCTGGACCTTGAGGCTCTTGAAGCGGCTCCAGACCTCGTCCAGACGGTCGATCTCGCGCTGGGCGCGGTCACGGATCTGCTTGACCTCGCGCTCGGCGGCGTCCTTGACCTTGCGCTTGGCGTCGGCCTTGGCGCCCTCGGCCTCCAGCGCACCGAGGTCCTCCTCGAACTTCGCCATGCGCTGCTCGATGTTGTTGTCGCGACGCGACTCGAGGTTCTTGCGCTCGACGTCGATCTTGGCCTCGAGCGAGGGCAGGTCGCGGTGACGCGCGTCCTCGTCGACGTGCGTGATCATGTACGCGGCGAAGTAGATGACCTTCTCGAGGTCCTTCGGCGCGAGGTCGAGGAGGTAGCCCAGCCGGCTGGGAACTCCCTTGAAGTACCAGATGTGGGTGACGGGAGCGGCGAGCTCGATGTGTCCCATGCGCTCACGACGCACCTTGGAGCGGGTCACCTCGACGCCGCAGCGCTCGCAGATGATGCCCTTGAAGCGGACACGCTTGTACTTGCCGCAATAGCACTCCCAGTCCCGCGTGGGACCGAAGATCTTCTCGCAGAAGAGACCGTCGCGCTCGGGCTTGAGCGTGCGGTAGTTGATCGTCTCGGGCTTCTTCACCTCACCGTGGGACCACCCACGGATCTCGTCGGCGGTGGCAAGGCCGATCTTGAGCTGATCGAAGAAGTTCACGTCGAGCACGTTGTCTTCTTTCCTTCGTGATGAAAAATCTGTGGACGAGGCCGGAGGCGGGGCGCGGACTCAGAGAGTGCCGCGCCCCGGCGACTCAGACCTCCTCGACGCTGGCGGGCTCGCGGCGCGAGAGGTCGATCCCGAGCTCTTCAGCAGCCCGGAACACGTCCTCCTCAGCGTCACGCATCTCCACCGCGGTGCCGTCGGACGAGAGGACCTCGACGTTCAGGCACAACGACTGCATCTCCTTGACGAGAACCTTGAACGACTCCGGGATGCCTGGCTCGGGGACGTTCTCGCCCTTGACGATCGCCTCGTAGACCTTCACACGTCCGAGGATGTCGTCCGACTTGATGGTCAGGAGCTCCTGCAGGGCGTAGGCCGCGCCGTACGCCTCGAGGGCCCACACCTCCATCTCGCCGAACCGCTGTCCACCGAACTGCGCCTTACCGCCGAGCGGCTGCTGCGTGATCATCGAGTACGGACCCGTCGACCGTGCGTGGATCTTGTCGTCGACGAGGTGGTGCAGCTTCAGGATGTACATGTAGCCGACCGAGATCGGTGCCGGGAACGGCTCACCCGTACGTCCGTCGAACAGCATCGCCTTGCCGTCACGGCCGACCATCCGCTCGCCGTCACGGTTCGGGAGGGTCGAGGCCAGGAGTCCCTGGATCTCGTCCTCGCGCGCACCGTCGAACACCGGGGTGGCGACGTTGGAGTCCATCGGCGAACGGTCTGCGCCGATGGAGCGCAGGCGCTCGGCCCACTCGCCCTTGCTCTCACCGATGTCCCAGCCGGTCTTCGCGACCCACCCGAGGTGGGTCTCGAGAACCTGACCGACGTTCATCCGGCCTGGCACGCCGAGCGGGTTGAGGATGATGTCGACGGCGGTGCCGTCGGGCAAGAACGGCATGTCCTCGACCGGGAGGATCTTGGAGATGACGCCCTTGTTGCCGTGGCGGCCGGCGAGCTTGTCACCATCGGAGATCTTGCGCTTCTGCGCCACGTAGACGCGGACCAGCTGGTTCACGCCCGGGGGCAGCTCGTCGCCCTCCTCACGGTCGAAGACGCGGACGCCGATGACCGTGCCGGACTCGCCGTGCGGCACCTTGAGGGAGGTGTCGCGGACCTCGCGCGCCTTCTCGCCGAAGATCGCACGGAGCAGACGCTCCTCCGGGGTGAGCTCGGTCTCGCCCTTGGGCGTGACCTTGCCGACGAGGATGTCGCCGTTGGAGACCTCCGCGCCGATCCGGATGATGCCGCGCTCGTCGAGGTCGGCGAGCATCTCGTCGCTGACGTTCGGGATGTCGCGGGTGATCTCCTCCGGGCCCAGCTTGGTGTCACGCGCGTCGACCTCGTGCTCCTCGATGTGGATCGAGGTCAGCACGTCGTCCTGGACGACACGCTGCGAGAGGATGATCGCGTCCTCGTAGTTGTGGCCCTGCCACGGCATGAACGCCACGAGGAGGTTGGAGCCGAGCGCCATCTCGCCCTCGTCGGTGCAGGGACCGTCGGCGATCGGCGAGCCCTTCTCGAGGCGGTCGCCCTCCTTGACCAGCGGACGCTGGTTGATGCAGGTGCCCTGGTTGGAGCGGGTGAACTTCGACAGCCGGTAGGTCTTGTAGATGCCGTCGTCCTGCATGACCTCGACGAAGTCCGCGCTGACCTCGGTCACGACGCCCGGGGCCTTGGCCACCGTCACGTCACCGGCGTCGACGGCGGCACGGAACTCCATGCCGGTGCCGACGAGCGGCGCGTCGTTGCGGATCAGCGGGACCGACTGGCGCTGCATGTTGGAGCCCATGAGCGCGCGGTTGGCGTCGTCGTGCTCGAGGAACGGGATGAGCGCCGTCGCGACCGACACCATCTGGCGCGGCGAGACGTCCATGTAGTCGACCTCGTCGGCCGGGACGAGCTCGGCCTCGCCACCACGCTGGCGGACGAGCACGCGATCCTCGGCGAAGGTGCCGTCCTCGTTCAGGCGCGAGTTGGCCTGGGCGATGACGTAGCGGTCCTCGTCGCTCGCGGTGAGGTACTCGATCTCCTCGGTGACGCGGATGCCGTCGACCTTGCGGTACGGGGTCTCGACGAACCCGAACGAGTTGATGCGACCGTACGACGCCAGCGAACCGATCAGACCGATGTTGGGACCCTCGGGGGTCTCGATCGGGCACATGCGGCCGTAGTGCGACGGGTGGACGTCACGGACCTCGTAGCCGGCGCGCTCACGAGACAGACCACCCGGGCCGAGGGCCGAGAGACGACGCTTGTGCGTCAGGCCCGCGAGCGGGTTGTTCTGGTCCATGAACTGGCTCAGCTGCGACGTGCCGAAGAACTCCTTCAGCGCCGCCACGACGGGGCGGATGTTGATCAGGGTCTGGGGCGTGATGGCCTCGACGTCCTGAGTCGTCATCCGCTCGCGGACGACCCGCTCCATGCGGGCGAGACCCGTACGGAGCTGGTTCTGGATGAGCTCGCCGACGCTGCGCAGGCGGCGGTTGCCGAAGTGGTCGATGTCGTCGGCCTCGACGAACGTCGAGCCGGCCGGCATCTCGAGCTCGGTCTCGCCGGCGTGCAGCGCGACGATGTACTTGATCACCGAGACGATGTCCTCGATGGTCAGCGTCTGCTGGTCGAAGGCCTCGTCGGTGCCGAGCTTCTTGTTGATCTTGTAGCGACCGACCTTGGCGAGGTCGTAGCGCTTGGGGTTGAAGTAGTAGTTGTCCAGCAGCTGCTGGGCGGCCTCGGTCGTCGGCGGCTCGCCCGGGCGCAGCTTGCGGTAGATGTCGAGCAGCGCGTCGCTCTGGCCGGACGTGTTGTCCTTCTCCAGGGTGGCGCGGATCGAGTCGTACTGGCCGAACTGCTCGAGGATCTCCGCCTCGGACATGCCGAGGGCCTTGAGCAGGACCGTCACGCTCTGCTTGCGCTTGCGGTCGAGGCGGACGCCGACCTGGTCGCGCTTGTCGATCTCGAACTCGAGCCAGGCGCCGCGCGACGGGATCACCTTGGCGGTGTAGATGTCCTTGTCGGACGTCTTGTCGGGCGTGCGCTCGAAGTAGACGCCCGGCGAGCGGACGAGCTGGGACACGACGACCCGCTCGGTGCCGTTGATGATGAAGGTGCCCTTGTCCGTCATCAGGGGGAAGTCACCCATGAAGACGGTCTGGCTCTTGATCTCGCCGGTCTCGTTGTTCATGAACTCGGCGGTGACGAAGAGAGGCGCGGCGTACGTGACGTCACGGTCCTTGCAGTCCTCGACCGAGTTCTTGGGCGGCTCGAAGCGGTGGTCACGGAACGACAGCGACATCGTCTCGGAGAAGTCCTCGATCGGAGAGATCTCCTCGAAGATCTCCTCCAGACCGGACTTCCGGGAGACGTCGTTGCGACCGGCGGCAAGCTGCTCCTCGACCGAGGCCTTCCAGCCCTCGTCCCCGATCAGCCAGGAGAAGCTGGACGTCTGGAGAGACAGCAGCTCCGGCACCTCGAGGGGCTCAGAGATCTTGGCGAAGGAGACACGACGGGGGTTGGTTTTGGCGGAGGTGGCGGCAGTGCGCGAGGAAGCCAAGAGGGGTCCTTCCAAAGGCTCGCAGTTCCCGGTTGCGGCACCGTCCGGACCCATGCCGAACGGCCCCCGTCAAGGGGCTGTGGGCAGGAGGTAGGAGGCGCAAAGAAACAGTCTAGACGCCACAGTGGGCAGATTTCAACCCAGGGTGTCAAGCCTTTGCCGTCGATGATGAACGCATCCGGCGCTCAGGTCAAGCAGCGCGAGCATTTCGGTGTGGACGCGTCGCGCTCCGGCGCCGCTCCCACGGCGCCCTCGACCGATCGCTCGACCAGTGTGTCACCCTGGATGTGATCTGTGTTACCACGGGTCCGAGACGCCAGGAGGAGCCCGCTGTGCCCGCCGACCTCGCACCGCCGCGCCGCGAGCGCCCGGAGCTGAAGCCGACCCCCCACCTGCGCCCCGCCCGGCTGCTTGCAGGGTTCTTGACCCTCGTCCTCGTGGTCGGCGGCGGATGGTTCGCCTGGAAGTACGTCGGGACCAACATCGTCGCCAAGCAGCGCCAGGGCGAGATGGCCGTCGCACTGGCCG
>NZ_JARBCJ010000099.1:0-12044 GCF_028803055.1 Mumia sp. | reverse complement strand
CTCCGTCCGACGGACCGCATCCCGGCCTATCGGTTGTCGGGCAACGTGACGCTGCCCGGGCTGGGCACCATCGCGAGCCAGTGGCGCGACGAGCTCGGGCCGGTCGTCTCCGACGCGGTCGGCGACGGTCTGCTGATCGACCTCCGGTCCTCGACGTACGCCGCGCTCTGGCGACCCGACGGACCGAAGGACCGGGTCGCGACCGTCCGTGTCCTGCACGAGTCGAACGGTCGTCGGAGCGTCGTCAGCCACTTCAACAAGGCCACCAAGGGCAGGATCGTCCGGGCGCTCCTGCGCGAGGGCGCGTCACCGGCGACGGTGTCCGCGCTCGCCGCCGACCTGCGCGACCTCGGCTGGACCGTCGAGCAGCACGCGGGCCGCCTGGACGTCGTCGTGACCGAGGTCTGACCCCCCGCTCCGTCCGCGCTGTGTGCAGTTGGTCAAGGAATCCGGTACGCAATTCCTTGACGTACTGCACACAGCGGGGCGGGGACGGCCTAGCGGGGAGGGGACGGCCTGTCGGGGAGGGGAGGGACGGCCAGCCGGGGGCGGGACGGTCAGACGGGGACGACGTCGTACGCGCGCAGGGTCGAGATGCCGTCCGGCCAGACCCGCACCGTGCTCACCGACGCGGGCTGCAGCTCGAGCCGGTGGATGACCGGCATCGGTGCGTCGAGCGCCAGCCTGACGAACATCTTGATCGGCGTCACGTGGCTCACGAGCACGACGTGCTTGCCGCCGTACGACGCCACGAGCCGACGCTGCAAGCGCTGGACGCGCGCAAACACGTCGTCGTACGACTCACCGCCCGGCGGCGCCACGGACGTCGAGGCGAGCCACGCGTCGAGGGCCTCCGGGTCGCGCTCCTGGACCTGCGCGAACGTCAGGCCGTCCCACGCGCCGAACGACGCCTCGACCAGTCCGGGCTCCACGACGACCTCGACGCCGAGGTCGTTCGCCAGCACCTCGGCGGTCTCGCGGCAGCGACGCAGCGGCGAGCTCACGACGACGTCGACGGCCTCGGCGTCGGCACGGGAGACGTACGCCGCCGCACGGTGGACCTGGGCGCGGCCGACGTCGTTCAGGCCGGGGTCAGCGCCGTCGGACCCGGAGAAGACCTTCGCGAGCGTGCTGTCGGTGGCGCCGTGGCGGACCAGCGTCAACGTGGTCGGCGGATCGGCCAGCGGATCGCGCCACCCGACCATCGGGTTGCGTGACCCGGCCGGGGCAGCGGTCGCCGTCGCCCCGGGGGCCTGGGGGGCCGGGTCTGCCGCTCGGCGCCGTTTGGGCTTGCCGGCCGCCTCGTCGAGCGCGTCGTTGAGGATCGCGTCCGCAGCCTTGTTGCGCTCGCGCGGCACCCACGTCCACTCGACGCCGAACGGGGCGAGCTGCTGGGCCCGCAGGGCGAGCGGCTTCATGTCGGGATGCTTGACCCGCCACCGGCCCGCCATCTGCTCGATCACGAGCTTGGAGTCCATCCGGACCTCGACCTCGGCCTCCGGGGCGTGCTCGGCGAGGAGCTCGAGGCCGGCGATGAGCCCGCTGTACTCGGCGACGTTGTTGGTCGCGATCCCGATCGTCTCCGCCCGCTGGGCGATGACCGCCCCGGTGTCGGCATCACGGAGGACCGCACCGTACGCCGCGGGGCCAGGGTTGCCGCGCGAGCCTCCGTCGGCCTCGATGACGACGCGACGCGGCGCCGTCACAGCCCGGACTCGCCGGTCCGGACGAGGATCCGGTTGCACTCCGGGCAGCGCAGCACGACGTCGCTCGGCGTGGCGGCGATCTCGCGAAGGTCGGCACCGTTGATCTCGAGCCGGCAGCCCTCGCACCGCTTGTGGCGCAGGGCCGCGGCTCCGACGCCGCCGTGGGTGTCGCGGATCTTGTCGTAGAGCGCGAGCAACGGGTCGGAGACACGTCCGACCGTCTGGCCGCGCTCGGCACGCAGCGCCTCCGCCGCCGCGTCGAGGTCGGCTGTCGACTCCTGGAGAGCACCGAGCTCGTCGGCGATCCGTGCCTCGATCGAGGCCAGCTCTCCGGTTGCCGCGGCCAGCTCGTTCTGGGCCGCCTCGAGCTCCTCCATCACCTCGAGCTCGTCGTCCTCGAGCGAGCCGATGCGCCGGTCGAGCGCGACGATCTCGTCCTGGAGCCGCTGCAGGTCCTTGGGGCTGCCGACCTGACCCGAGTCGAGCCGGGTCTGGTCGCGGTCGCGCCGTGCCCGGACGTTGGCGACCTCGCGGTCGGCCTTGGCCTGGTCGGCCGTGAGGTCCGACACCCTGGTCTGCGCCTGGACGCTGCGCGCGTGGACCGTCTCGCGCTCCCGGCGCAGCTGCTCGAGCGTCGCGACCTGGGGCAGGGTCTTGCGGCGGTGGGCGAGCCGTGCGAGCTGCGAGTCCAGACTCTGGACGTCGAGCAGGGCAAGCTGGTCGAACGGGTCAGCCTTCAGCGTGGGCTCCTCTGACGGGTACGGACCGGTGAGTGCGTACCGCTGGACATGGCAGGTGCTCCACCGTATTACTCCGACCACCCGAGGTGCGACGTCCACGGGTCGGTCACGGCGGTCGAGACCTGGACCTGAACCGTACTCCCTCGCTCGTCGAGCCAGCCTCGCAGCCGCTCGGCCAGCACGGGCAGCCAGGTCCACTCGGCCGCCCAGTGCGGCACGTCGAGGACCGCGGGGGCGTCGGCGTGCTCGCGCAGCTCCGAGACGGGATGGTGCCTGAGGTCGGACGTGACGTACGCGTCCACGCCGAGCGAGCGCGCGCGGTCCAGGAGGAAGTCACCGGACCCGCCGCAGACGGCGACCGTGCGCACCGGCGCGTCGGGATCGCCCGCGACCCTCACGGCGCTGTGGTGGGCAGGCAGCGCTTCGAGGACCTGCGTCGCGAACCGGCCCAACGGCACCGGGTCCGCGAGGATTCCCACGCGTCCGCTGCCCCGGTCGGGATCGGGGACCTCGGCGATCTCGGTGACGGTGTAGGCGACCTCCTCGTACGGGTGGGCCGCGAGCGCAGCGGCCAGCACGGCTTCGCGCAGCCGTCGGGCAGCGACCATCTCGACGCGGGTCTCCGCGACGTGCTCGACCGCACCGACCTCCCCGATCGCCGGTGCCGCCCCCTCCCCAGGCCGGAACGACCCCGTCCCGTCGCTGACGAACTGGCACCGGTCGTAGTCGCCGACCGACCCCGCGCCCGCGTCGTGCATCGCGGAGGCGACCGCAGCGGCGGCCTCGCGGGGAACGTAGACCACCCACGCGTCGAGCGGTTCGACCGGATCGGCGTCCAGCGGCCTGAGGTCGGTGAGCCCGAGTGCACGGGCGAGCGAGTCGGAGACCCCGAGCGCCGGCGAGTCGGCGTTGGTGTGGCAGGTGTGCAGCGTGATGCCGTGGCGTACGAGGTCGGTGACCACCCGGCCCTTCGGGGTCGTGGCCGCGACCGAGTGCACGCCCTTGAGCAGGAGCGGGTGGTGCGTGACGACGAGGTCGGCCTCGAAGGCGATCGCCTCGTCGACGACCGCGCGTACGGGATCGACCGCGAGCAGGATCCGACGCAGCGGGGCGTCGGGATCACCGACCGACGTGCCGACCGCGTCCCAGGAGTCGGCGTGGCCCGGTGGGTACCACCTGTCGAGGAGGGCGATGACGTCGTGGACTCGCAGGTCGCTCACGCCCGTCAGCCTACGACCCCGGTGTCGTCCGTCCGTACAGCGCAGGACACCACGACGTCCCCGACCCGACGTCGCGCTCGACGTCGGAACGCAGGTAGACGCGGTGCCCGCAGACGTCGGCGACCTCGCGGTATCGCGTCGCGACCACCCGGTTGAACGCGTCGGTGTCGATCCCCCACCAGGTGAAAGACCCCATCTCCACCAGCCACTCCGGCGCCTCGGGGCCGGCCAGCAGCGCCGTCATCTCGTCGAGATCGGGGTCGAGGACGCGGACGGGCAGGCTCCACGAGTAGGGGTACGGCGCGAACAGCCCTGCGACCCGCAGGACCTGCGGCGAGCCGTAGGCGACCAGGCCCGCGTCGCCGGGCTCGGTCCGCTCGCCGATCCACTCCCCCACGGCCGTGCCGCTCGTCGGCCGGCCCTCGAGCGCTGCGGGAGTTCGCCACGCCACGGCCACGAACGTGGCCACGAGGGCCAGGGCGACGGCCACACGCGTGGTGCGCAGGAGCCCGCTGCGCACGGCGAGCGCCGCACCGAGGGCCAGCGGGAGCGCGAGCTGGAGCGCGTAGTGGCGCCACCAGGACCCACCGCCGACGATCCCGACAACGGCGCAGGCCAGGACCGCGAGGGTGGCGACCGCGACCGGCCGGCGGCGTTCGCGGACCGCCCCCCACACGGTCAGGACACCGAGGAGGAACGCACCCGTTCCCACGAGGGCGAGCACGAAGAGGCGCATCCGCAGCTCGGGCGCGACGGAGCTCGAGCTGATGATGACCTCCGCCGCCTGCTCGCGGAAGCCGTACATCGCCTCCCAGAACCCCCCGAGGCCGGGTCCGGTCACCGCCCAGACGAGCGTGGCGAGGAGCGGCAGCGAGGCACCGGCCGCGCCCGCCGCCGCCAGCTTCCAGCCACGGCGACCGCTCAACGCCCAGAGCACCGCGGCGAAGACCAGTCCGTCGACGACGTTCTGCTTCATCAGCACCGCCACCACGCCGGTGACACCCGCCCCGGCCGCGAGCGCCGCGCGCACCCGTGGAGACGTCACCTCGTACGCCGCGGCGAGCGCGAGCGCGACGGTGACCGCGGCGAAGACGACCGCCGGGAACACCGTGGCCATGCGCGGCCCGCTGAACGCCGGGGTGGAGGTCACCGCGCACATCACCAGCGCGGCGGCCAGCGCGCCGCGCGTGCCGCCGACAGCTCGTCCCGCGTACCAGGCGGCGGCGACCGCGACGAGGGCGAGCACCAGCGCCACCAGGCGGAGTGCGACCCGGTCTCCGAGGGAGCCGGAGAGCAGATCGGCGAAGCCGAAGAGGAGGATCAGGCCGGGAGGACGGTCGACCCACTGGTTGCCGTACAGCGAACCGTCCGTCGTCCCCCACTGGTGGGCGACGAGAAGGAACCCGCCCTCGTCCGAGGACAGCGGCGCCCACAGGTACGGCAGGCGGAACGCGGTCGTGAGCGCCAGCACCGCGACGAGGACCGCGCCACGTCGCCTCTCGATCCGGTGGACAGCACGACGCACCGTCGACCACATCGCCGGTGCGTCCGCCCCGCGAGTCTGCGCGCTCAGTACTCGATCACCACCCCGATGTCCCACTCCGTGATCGCGAGCGGCGCCGTGACGTCAGTGACGGTCGCGGCAGGCATAAAGTCGGGCACGTCTCCCCCTGGTGACAGTGTGCGGCGTCTCCGACCATAACCGCCGCGACCCCGCGACACGACCGCTAATACGTGGCATCAGGCTGCGCGCACGACGAGAGCCCTGCGCACACAGGCAACGGGGCTCTCGTGGGATTCGTGGTGGGCGCAGAGGGGATCGAACCCCCGACCGCCTCGTTGTAAGCGAGGTGCTCTACCGCTGAGCTATGCGCCCGACGCCGCGCGGCGCTCCAGAGTATCGGATGGCGCCCTGGATGAAGACAGAGGCGTGGCCGCTGGCGTCTCGGGTCACCAGCGGCCACGCGCTCATCAGTCTTGCACAGATCCGGGTCTGCGCGGCAGGATCATGCAGAGATTTCCTGCAGTGCGCCGAGGTAGCCGGCAAGGTCGCGCGCGTCGGGAAGTCCGTTCTCGATCTTCCACCGCACGACACCCTCCTCGTCGACCAGGAAGCTGCCTCGCAGCGCACACCCACGGTCGGCGTCGAAGACCCCGTACGAGGTCGCGACCGCACCGTGCGGCCAGAAGTCGCTCAGCAGCGAGAACGTGAGCCCGTCCTTCTCGGAGAAGGCCCGCAGAGCGAACATCGGGTCGCACGAGATCGCCAGCACGTCGGCATCGAGCTCGTTGAACGCAGCGAGGTTGTCGCGCAGCTCGCACAGCTCGCCGGAGCAGATCCCGCTGAACGCGAACGGATAGAAGACGAGCAGCGTCTTCTTGCCGCGGAGCGCCGAGAGGGAGACCTCCTCGCCGTGCTGGTTCTTGAGGGTGAAGTCAGGGGCCGTGGTCCCGATCTCGATCGTCATGGAGGGAAGTCACTCGCTCTCGTCGGTGTGGGTCAGCCGGCGCTTCAGGATCTTGCCCGTCGCGTTGCGCGGCAGCTCGTGCAGGAAGCGTACTTCGCGCGGGACCTTGTACCGAGCGAGGCGCTCGCGCACGTAGAGCTTGAGGTCGTCCTCGGTCACGTCGTGCCCCGGCCGCAGGGCGACCCAGGCCAGCAGGCGGTGCCCGAAGTCGACGTCCTCCACGCCGACGACGGCGACCTCCAGGACGGCCGGGTGCCTCGCGAGACAGTTCTCGACCTCTTGCGGATAGACGTTCTCCCCGCCGGAGACGATCATCTCGTCGTCACGGCCCTCGACGAAGAGCAGACCGTCGCGGATGGTGCCGACGTCGCCGGTCGACATCAGACCGTCGACGACCTCCTTGCCGCCGCCGTGCGTATACCCCTCGAACGGCAGGCCGTTGCGGACGAAGATGCGTCCGCTCGAGCCGGTCGCCGGACGCCCCTCGGTGTCGTAGAGGGCGATCACCGTCGCGATCGGTGGTGCACCCGCCGTGCCGGGGTGCGCGCGCATCTCGGCGGGTTGCGCGATCGTCACCCACGCGCACTCGGTCGAGCCGTAGGTGTTGTAGAGGTTGTCGCCGTACTGGTCCATCCACGCGGTCGCGAGGTCGCCGGGAAGCGACGAGCCGCTGGCCGCGACGATCGTGAGTGCGCTCAGGTCGTAGGAGTCGAGCTCTTCCTTCGGCAGCTGGAGCGCGCGCTGCAGCATCACCGGGATGACCACCGCCGCGTCGGACCGGGTCCGGGCCAGGGTGTCGAGGAAGTCACGCGGTGTGAAGCGGCGTCGCAGGACGAGCGTGGACCCGAGGAGCATCGCGAGGTTGAGGTGGCCCCATCCCCAGGTGTGGAACAGCGGGGCCGCCACGTGGACGGTCATCCGCGCGCGGAGCGGGATGCGGGACAGCAGCGCGGCTCCGGCGCTGAGCGAGCCGGACCCCCTGGCCGCGCCCTTCGGCGCTCCGGTCGTGCCCGAGGTGAGGATCACGGAGCGGCCCTCGCGCCGCGGGGCCGGCAGGTCGGTGCCGGGGCGGGTGCTGACAAGCGATCCGACGGTGCCCGGACCAGGAACGTCGGCCCAGGCGACGACGCGGGCTGCGTCCGAGGGTGCCGACGCCACGACGTCGGAGAACTCGTCGTCGTGGACGATCGCCGCCGGCTTCTCGCGCTCGAGCAGCTCGCGCACCTGAGGGCCGGAGAACGCGGTGTTGAGATAGAGGACGTCGGCGCCGAGCCGCGCGACGGCGATGGCGGTGATCACGAACCAGCGGTGGTTGCGAGCCATCAGCGCGACGCCGTCGCCCTCGCCGACGCCCAGGTCGGACAGCGCACGGGCGAACGCATTGGCCTGGGCACCGAGATCGGCGAAGGTGATGGACCCGAGATCGTCGTGGATGGCGACGGCGTTGGGGGTCCGCGCGGCGAGCGAGGCGTAGCCGCCGGCCAGACCGGTGCCCCAGCGGGCCAGGGCCCGCCCGACGCCGACGAGGGCACGGGGACCGTACGGTCGGACGACGCCGCACGTGGCGAGGGAGGCGAGAGTCAGCGCGGATGCAGCGGCGGGGTGCTGGCCCGGTCCGCGGAGCTGGTTCGTCATGGTGGTACCTCGGAAGTCGGGGGCACGTGGCCCTTAGTGTAACCATGAGTTACACCAAGGAGAACCCGCGCTCCTCCGGCGTCGGCCACCCGGCTTCGCGCCACCCGGCGCGACGAGTCAGCGCTTGTGGGTGGACAGCTTCGTCGCGGCCCAGTCAGGGCCTGCCGACGCGGTCGTCGTGGTCGACAGCCCTGCGATCGGAGCTGCCTCGGCGATGTCCCCGTTGTCGACGTACCCGGGTCGGCCGACCTTGGGCGTCAGGAGCCATACGGTCCCGCCCTCGGCAAGGTCTTGGAGCGAGTCCATCAACGCGTCGGCCAGGTCGCCGTCGTCGTCCCTCCACCAGAGCACGACACCGTCCACGACCTCGCCGTAGTCGCCGTCCACCATCTCGCTGCCGATGCGACTCTCGATCGCTTCACGAAGCGCGTCGTCGACGTCCTCGTCCCAACCGAGCTCCTGGACCACCATGTCGGGCTTGAAGCCCAGACGGTCCCCATGCCCCGGACGGTCCGCGTCCTGCGCGGTGGCGCTCACCGATGCCTCCCCAAGTGATGTGTTCCCAGGCTTCTTCCTGCCTAGGCGCCACACACTAGCGGCTCTCGGCGAAGGTGGGGCAGGGAGCGCTCCGCAGAGCCCTTAGGTCCGCCCGGAGGGGCGGCTACTCGCGGGTACTGGAACGCAGTGGAAAGATGGACGGCGGACGGCAGGCGACCCACCTGGAGCCGTCGACAGCGTTGCTGCCCACATCCGGCGCAGTCGCGATCTCGCGAGAAAAGGATTCGAAGTGGCCCAGTCATCCGACCGGCCCCCCGTCATCCACGAGGGCCTCCCGTCCCAGCTTCCCGACATCGACCCGGACGAGACCACAGAGTGGCTCGAGTCCTTCGACGAGATGGTCGAGGGACGGGGCCGCGGACGCGCGCGCTACATGATGCTGCGCCTGCTCGAGCGGGCCCGGGAGAAGCAGGTCGGGGTCCCCGCTCTCACCAGCACCGACTACATCAACTCGATCCCGCCCGAGCGCGAGCCCTGGTTCCCCGGAGACGAGGACGTCGAGCGACGCATCCGCGCCTACATCCGGTGGAATGCCGCCGTCATGGTCTCGCGGGCCAATCGAGAGGGCCTGGGCGTCGGCGGGCACATCGCGACGTACCAGTCCGCAGCCAGCCTGTACGAGGTCGGCTTCAACCACTTCTTCCGCGGCAAGGACCACCCGGGCGGCGGCGACCAGGTCTTCATCCAGGGCCACGCCTCCCCCGGCATCTATGCCCGCGCGTTCCTCGAGGGTCGCCTGACCGCCGAGCAGCTCGCCAAGTTCCGCCAGGAGGTCAGCCATGGTCCGGGCAAGGGGCTCGCGTCCTACCCGCACCCCCGGCTGATGCCCGACTTCTGGGAGTTCCCGACCGTCTCGATGGGGTTGGCGGCACTCAACTCGATCTATCAGGCGCGGTTCAACCGCTACCTCCAGAACCGCGGCATCAAGGACACCAGCGAGCAGCGCGTGTGGGCGTTCCTCGGCGACGGCGAGATGGGCGAGCCCGAGTCCCTGGGCGCGATCGGACTCGCCGCCCGGGAGGAGCTCGACAACCTCACGTTCGTCATCAACTGCAACCTGCAGCAGCTCGACGGGCCGGTCCGAGGCAACGGCAAGATCATCCAGGAGCTCGAGTCGACCTTCCGCGGCGCCGGCTGGAACGTCGTCAAGGTCATCTGGGGTCGCGAGTGGGACGACCTTCTCGCCCGTGACGTCGACGGCGTCCTGGTCAACCAGATGAACCGCACGCCCGACGGGCAGTTCCAGACCTACTCGATGGAGGACGGCGCCTACACGCGCGACCACTTCTTCGGGGCCGACCCGCGGCTGCTCAAGATGGTGGAGCACCTCACCGACGACCAGATCTCCAAGCTGCCGCGCGGTGGTCACGACTACCGCAAGGTCTTCTCCGCCTTCGATGCGGCGATGAACCACACCGGGCAGCCGACGGTGATCCTCGCGCAGACCATCAAGGGCTGGACGATCGACGCGCTCGAGGGCCGCAACGCGACCCACCAGATGAAGAAGCTCACCAAGGCCGACCTCAAGAAGTTCCGCGACCGGCTCTACCTGCCGATCAGCGACGAGGAGATCGACGGGTCCGAGCTCGCGCCGTTCTACCACCCGGGCGAGGACTCCGACGAGATGCAGTACATGCGGGAGCGTCGCCGTCAGCTCGGCGGGTCGCTGCCCAAGCGCGTCGTCCGGGCCAAGCCGCTCGAGCTGCCCGGCGACGCGACGTACGCCGAGCTGCGGGGCGGGTCCGGCAACCAGCCGGTCGCGACGACGATGGCCTTCGTCCGCCTGCTGCGCAACCTCATGCGCGACAAGGGTGTGGGCTCGCGCGTCGTGCCGATCGCGCCGGACGAGTTCCGGACGTTCGGCATGGACTCGATGTTCCCGACGGCCAAGGTCTACAACCCGCACGGGCAGTCGTACGAGTCGGTCGACCGCAGGATCCTGCTGGCCTACAAGGAGTCGACGTCCGGCCAGCTCCTTCACGAGGGCATCAGCGAGGCCGGCGCCGTCGCCTCGATGACCGCCGCCGGATCGGCGTACTCGACCCACGGCGAGCCCATGATCCCGGTCTACATCTTCTACTCGATGTTCGGGTTCCAGCGCACCGGCGACTCGCTGTGGGCGATGGCCGACCAGCTCTCGAAAGGCTTCCTGATCGGCGCGACCGCCGGTCGGACCACCCTGACGGGCGAGGGACTGCAGCACGCCGACGGCCACTCGCCGCTGCTCGCCCGCACCAACCCCGCGGCTGTGCACTACGACCCGGCGTTCGGGTTCGAGATCAGCCGCATCGTCCAGAACGGCATGGAGCGGATGTACGGCTCCACCGAGGACCACCCGCACGGCGAGAACATCTTCTACTACCTCACCGTCTACAACGAGCCCATCGTCCAGCCCGCCGAGCCCGAGGGCCTCGATGTGGACGCGCTGCTGAAGGGGATGTACCGCTACCGCGAGGCACCCGAGCGTGGCGAGGGGACCCCGCAGGCGCAGATCCTCGCTTCCGGCGTCGCCGTGCCGTGGGCGCTGGAGGCGCAGCGGATCCTCGCCGAGGAGTACGACGTCCGAGCCCACGTCTGGTCGGTGACGTCGTGGAACGAGCTCGCCCGTGACGCCGACGCTGCAGAGCGGGCGACCTTCAACGCCCCCGGAGACGAGCCTGCGACGCCGTACGTCACCAGGGCGCTGGCCGATGCCCACGGCCCGGTGTTGGCGGTGACCGACTACATGCGTGCCGTCCCCGACCAGATCGCCCGCTGGGTGCCCCAGCCGTGGACGTCCCTCGGCGCGGACGGGTTCGGCTTCGCCGACACCCGGGCTGCCGCGCGGCGGTTCTTCCAGATCGACACCGCGTCGATCGTGGTCGGCGTCCTCGAGGCCCTGGCCGCCAACGGCGAGGTCAAGGCCGAGACGGCGGCAGAGGCGTACGCACGGTTCCGGCTCGATGATCCGACCGCGGTCGCCGACGTCCCCCAGGAGGGCAGCGACGCCTGAGGGCGGCGGCACGGACGCGGTGGTGACCCCCGGCACACAAATTGGTTGCCGGGGGTCAACCCCCCGTCCTCTAAGATGTCCCCATGGCCCCCCGTGACGATTCGACGCCGGACAGCGCCACGGCAGGGTCCACGAGCTCGAGAGCGAGGGGTGGTCCGGTCATGGTCGAGACCGCGACACCGCCGGCGCTGCGACGGACCCCGACGTGGGTTCGCATCCTGCGCTGGCCCTACACCTTCCTGGTCGCCTTCTCGATCGCCGTGGGCGGTTTCACCATCTGGGCGTCCTACTACCTCGACCTGCCGATGCGGGACCCGGAGGGCTTCCTCGGGCCGGCCTACGTCCGGCTGCCGATGCTCGGGCTGCTCTTCATCGGCGGCGGCCTCGCCGTCCAGGCGTTCCTGCAGACCAGGAGTCTTCGGGGCCTGCGGTCCCGCGTCACGACGATCGTCCGCACGGAGTGGAGCTGGAGCCGGCTCATCCATGCCGCGCTCGGCCTGATCGCCTTCTACATCTCCTACGTCAGCTATCGCAACCTCAAGAGCTTCCTGCCGATCGTGCGCGAGGAGGTGCTCCACGACGCCGACCTGATGAAGATGGACCACTGGCTCTTCTTCGGTCACTACCCGGCACTTGTCCTGCACGACGTCCTCGGCACGGGGTTCATCGCGCTGATCCTGTCAACGATCTACGTCTCCTACCTGATGCTGACGCCGGTGTCGCTC
>NZ_JARBCJ010000098.1:0-12286 GCF_028803055.1 Mumia sp. | reverse complement strand
ACGGTCAAAGGCTTGTTCAACGCCTCCGGCCCCGCCGGCACCTGGACCAACCTAGCCGGTACCCGTGTGTCGTCAAACGGCGTTTCGGTGAGGATGTACGGCCTTAAAGGGCGGACGTTGGTGCTACCTACCCGATCGTCGCCGACCCTTCCTCGGCACGTTCGACCCATTCCGAGTACGCGCTCTTGACCGCCCGGGTTTCTTCGTGACCCCAGCACGTCGTAGGCGGCCGGTGCATAGGGTTGGAGAGAGCTCTGTGCGAGTGGCGCCGCGGCGCCTCAACAGGAACCTGGACACGATGCGCGATCAGTACATGTGCCCGCGGGGTGGCGCATATGCCTGTTGACCTCGTCCTCGACCTTGCGTGCGTCGTCGGCGCCTTCGGAAGTCCACTCTGGCTCGCGATGGGCATCATCACGACCCTGACAGATCGGACTCCGCACGCATGGCGCGTCGGAAACGGGGCACTCACCGTCGTAGGAGCCGCTTCCCTGCTCGCCTGCATGTGGCTTTGGGCACAGGGGTGGAAGTACGTCGACGCCGGAAGAACGAGGCCACTCGGCGATCGAGAATGGTCTCTTGCTCGCCACCGCTGCTGCTGGCATCGCGGTCATCACACTGGCCACGTGGTGTCTCACCCACTTTCGAACACCAACGGCGAAGTTTGGCGGACAGTGACCGAACAACACCGAGCGTCGAACGACATCGCATCTCTAGAGCGACCCGTCTACGCGATGCACCGCAACGAGCCCAGCCCTCGATGTGTCGTCGCCCGCGGGATCCGGCCGGCGCTCGCGACCCGGGAGGACCGATGAACGAGCGCGAGCGCCTCGTCGAGGTGGCCGACGGCGTCTTGGTGATCACCCACCCGTTCTGCGCCACGACCACCACCGTGGTCGTCGGGCACGACGGACGGGAGTGCGTGGTGGTGGACCCGGGTGTCACGGCCGACGAGATCGACGCGCTGGCGCCAGCACTGGCGTCACGCGGCCTCACCGTCACCGGAGCGTTCTCCACCCACCCGCACTGGGACCACCTCCTGTGGCGTCCGTCCCTGGGGGACGCGCCACGGTGGGCCACCGACGCCGGCGCGGCGAGGGCGCTCGCCGTCGTGGACGACAACGCCCGCAAGGCGCGTGCTGCTGTCGAGGAGGTCGACACCTCCGGACTCGGGCGGGTCGTCGCCCTCGAACCCGGCGCGATCGTGCTCCCCTGGACCGGCCGCCACGTCCGCGTGCTCGAGCACCGCGCGCACGCGCCAGGCCATGCCGCGCTGATGGTGACCGACGTCGGCGTCCTGGTGGCCGGCGACATGCTCTCCGACGTGGAGATTCCGTTGCTCGATCTCGAGGCCGGTCGCCCCTGGGACGACTATGCCGAGGCCCTCGACGTCTTCGACGAGGTCGCACGCTCGGTGGCCGTCGTGGTGCCCGGGCACGGGTCGACGGGGGACGGTGTCGAGCTCCGGCGCAGGATCGACGCCGACCGCGCCTATCTCGCGTCGCTCCCGCTGGACGGCGAGGACGACCCTGACCCTCGCCTCGCCGACGCCGCGGACTGGCTCCTCGCCGAGCACGAGGCTGCCGGTCGCCGCGTCCGTCACGACCTGGGCGCTCGGTGACCGGATCACCGGAGATCTAGACGGCCAGCTCCACACGTTCTCCCGGAGCGAGCAGGACCGCCCGCGTGGGCGACCCCTCGGTCGCGTCGACGAAGCGCTCGCCCGGTGTGTCGAACAGGTGGTGACGGATCGCGGGAGCCACGCGCCCCAGACCCACCGGCCAGAACGTCCCCCAGTGCACCGGTACGGCCCAACGAGCTCCCACCCGTGCCACCAGCTCAGCCGCCTGCTCGGGATCCAGGTGGTCCTCACCGAGCGTGGGGCCCCACCCGCCGATCGGCACCAGTGCGAGGTCGACCGGCGCGATCCGCCTCACGTCCGCGTGCGGGCCTGTGTCACCGGGGAACCAGAACGTACGGTCACCGACGATCCGGAACCCGAGCGGCTGCGAGGCTCGGCGGGACCAGCGGTGGCGCGACGCGGGATGGTCGGCGTCGGTCACCTCGACGTCGAGACCGGCCACGCGGAGCCTGTCGCCAGGAACCGCCTCGTACACGTCGAGCCCCAGCCCTCCGAGCAGCCCTCCACCGGCCTCGGGGACCACGACGGGCGTGCCCCGCGGAAGGCGTCGCAACGAGGGGACGTGGAAGTGGTCGAGGTGGAGGTGGGAGACCAGCACGAGATCGGCCCGTGCCGCAGACGCCGACGGCGACATCGAGCGGCGGCGCAGGTGGACCACCCGGTCGAGGAGCACCGGGTCGGTGAGGACGCGGGTGTCACCGATCTCGACCGTCGCTGTCGAGTGCCCCCACCAGGTGACGGCCATCGGCGTCACGGGCGCGCGGTCCACACGCGCCATCGTGCCACGGGCTCACGACAGGGACGTCCAGAAGCCCGTCAGACGAAGAACCCTGTCCAGCGTCGCGGGACAGGGTCGGGACTTCAGAACACGTGGTGGAGCATAGGGGATTCGAACCCCTGACCTCTTCCATGCCATGGAAGCGCGCTACCAACTGCGCCAATGCCCCGTGCTTCGAGCGGTCTCCCGCTCATCGAGCCGAGGTCGATCTTAGCGGGTCGCCCCGGTCGGACCGAAATCGGGGTCCCCCTGTCGCAAGGGCCCACGGTCCTCGGTGTGCGCCGCATCATCGCTCATCTCCGGGACGGGCAGGTTGCCGGCGTTCCACTCGGTGACCTGCCAACGGGCGAAGCCCTCCTGGAGGACGGCCCAGCAACCGTTGCTGAAGCCGCCGAACGAGCGCCAGTACTCCTCGGGCAGCCCGATGAAGGCACAGATCCCCACCCGGATGACGGCACCGTGCGCGACGACGACGACCGTCTCGTCCTCGCCCATGGCCTGGACGATCTCCTCCAGGGCCCGGCTGAACCGGACCGCCGCTTCGGCGTGCGTCTCCCCGCCGGGCGACACGATCTCCTCACCACGCCGGAAGCGACCCTCCGCCTCGGGATAGCGGCGCGCGATCTCGTGCCGCGTCATCCCCTCGCGCTCTCCGAAGGCCACCTCTCGCAGGCGTTCGTCGGTCTCGACCGGAAGGTCGACGATCCGGCCGAGCGCGGCCGCGGTGGCCGACGCCCGCTGGAGGTCCGAGCTCACGATGCGCACGGGGCCGAGCACGGCCAGCCGCGCCGCCATCTCCGCCGCCTGGGCTCGGCCGGCCGCATTGAGGGGGGTGTCGGTCTGGCCCTGCAGGCGTCCCGCGACGTTCCAGTCCGTCTGCCCATGGCGCCAGACGATGATCCTGCGACTCATGCGTCCGTGACCGGTGGCTCGCCCGCCAGCGGGACCTCGTCCTGCTCGGTGGACTCGCGCGACGTGGGCGCCGAGGGGACGCGCCCCGCAGCCTCGCCGATCTCGGGCAGCGCCACGGCCGGGCAGTCACCCCACAGCCGCTCCAGCGCGTAGAACGACCGGTCCTCGTCGTGCTGCACGTGAACGACGATCTCGGCGTAGTCGAGCAGCACCCAGCGCCCCTCACGCTCCCCCTCACGGCGTACGACCTTGGCGCCGTGCTCGAGGAGCTTCTCCTGGACCGCGTCGCTGATCGCACGCACCTGGCGGTCGTTGCCGGCCGAGGCGAGGACGAAGACGTCGGTGATGACGAGCTGCTCGGAGACGTCGTAGGCGATGATCTCGTGCGCGAGCTTGTCCGCTGCGGCAGCCGCCGCGGCATGGGTGAGCTCGAGCGCCCGCTCGGATGCGGTCACTGGGGTGCCCCCTTCGGGTGGCGTTCGGGGTGGTTCGACGCGGCGACCGCGTCGATGTAGAGACGATGCTTGGCGATGTACTGGACGACCCCGTCAGGGACGAGGTACCAGACGGGTTCGTGTCGCGACACCCGCTCGCGGCAGTCGGTGGACGAGATGGCCAGGGCCGGGATCTCGACGATCGTGACGCGGTCCTTCGGGAGTCCGTCCAGCGTGTGGGGGTCGATCGCGTGCCCTGGTCGGGTACACCCGACGAACTGGGCGAACTCGAACATCTCCCCCGCGTTGTGCCACGTCAGGATCTGGGCCAGCGCGTCGGCGCCGGTGATGAAGAACAGCTCCACGTCACCGCCATAGTGGGCGCGGAGGTCCCGCAGGGTGTCGACGGTGTAGGTGGGGCCGGCGCGGTCGATGTCGACGCGGCTCACCCAGAAGCGAGGGTTGGAGGCGGTCGCGATGACCGTCATCAGGTAGCGGTCCTCACCTGGCGAGACCTTGCGGTCGGCCTTCTGCCACGGCTCACCGGTAGGGACGAACACGACCTCGTCGAGGCCGAACCACGCCTGCACCTCAGATGCCGCAACGAGGTGGCCGTGGTGGATGGGATCGAACGTTCCACCCATCACCCCGACGCGGGGGCGGCGGCCGACCTCGAGCGGCAGGCTCATCAGGTGTGCTGACGTCCCTTGCCGAACGCGAAGAGACCGATGATCAGGAGGAGGAAGAAGACCAAGGTCGCCCCACCCACGACGAACGGCGAGAGGGCTTCCTCGTGCTCGGCGCCCTGCGCCACCACCTGGGTGAGGACGGACCCGTTCAACACTGATTCAGTCAACGACATGGGGTCAATCTACCGTCCCACCCCGGCTCGCACGCGGGCCACCCCGGTCAGCGGACGTGCCCGTCACCCGTGACGACAAACGTCGTCGTGGTCATCTCTGGCAGACCCATCGGTCCGCGGGCGTGCAGCTTCTGCGTCGAGATGCCGATCTCGGCCCCCATCCCCAGCTCTCCCCCGTCGGTGAACCGGGTCGAGGCGTTGACCATGATCGCCGCGGCGTCGACGGCCGCGGTGAACCGCTGGGCGGTCGCCAGCGAGCGGGTGACGATCGCCTCGGTGTGGCCGGACGAGAAGGTACGGATGTGGGCGACCGCGTCCTCGAACGAGTCGACCACCCGCGCGGCGATGTCGAGCGAGAGGTATTCGGTGGCGTAGTCCTCGTCGGTGACCGCCACGACATCGGCGTCGGCCGCGGCGAACGTGGCGTCCCCGTGGATCGTGACGTCGCGCTCGTGCAGCGCAGCCACCACCCGCGGCAGGAAGTCGTCGGCGACCGCCTTGTGCACCAGCAACGACTCGGCCGCGTTGCAGACGCTGGTCCGGTGGGTCTTGGCGTTGACGACGATCGCGAGCGCCATGTCGAGGTCGGCGTCGGCATCGACGTACACGTGGACGTTGCCCGTCCCCGTCTCGATCACCGGCACCTGGGCGTCGCGGACGACGGCCTCGATCAGCCCAGCGCCGCCGCGAGGGATCACGAGGTCGACGAGGCCGCGCGCCTTCAGCAGCGCCGTCGAGCTCGACCGGTCGGACGGGTCGATGGCCTGGACGGCGTCGACCGGCAGACCCGCCGATGCGACGGCGTCACGGAGCACCGACGCGATGGCGGCGTTGGAGTGCTCGGCGGAGCGCGACCCTCGCAGCAGGACGGCGTTGCCCGCCTTCAGGCAGATCGCGGCGGCATCGGCAGTGACGTTGGGTCTGCCCTCGTAGATCATCCCGATCACCCCGATGGGCACCCGGACCTGGCGAAGCTGCAGACCGTTGGCCAGGGTCGAGCCGCGGACCACCTCACCGACCGGGTCGGCCAGGGCGGCGACGTCGCGGATGCCCTCGGCCATCGCGGCGATGCGGTCGGTGTCGAGGAGGAGTCGGTCGATGATGTTGTCACCGACCCCGGCCTCACGGGCGATCGTGATGTCTCTCGCGTTGGCCTCGACGATCTCGGCAGCGTGAGAGACCAGCGCGTCGGCCATCGCGTGCAGAGCCGCGTCCTTGCCGGCCCGCGGGACCGCCCGCAGGTCGAGTGCGGCAGCGCGGGCCCGCCGGGCGGACTCGTGGACGTGGGGCTCGAGGTCGTGGCTCACGTCACCAGGATAGTGACTCAGAAATGGACGGGGACCGGAGCGACCATGCCCACCGCAGGAGGCGACTCCGCGCGGCTGCGACGGTCACGTGTGTCCCGCTCGAGGATCTCGAGACCCACGACCGCCCAGGGAGGCAGTCCGGCCGAGTCGCGGTGCTCCGACCACACGCGCATCGCCATCGCAGCGACGTCCAGCATGTCGGGAGCCTGCTCCCAGTAGCAGATCTCGGCGCGGTCGACGTCGTAGCGAAGGGAGTGCAGGAACGCGTGCTCGTCACGCAGGCGCAGCATCGCCGAGCGCACCGCTTCGTCGGCGAACGGCGTGCCGGCCACCGTCAGGGTGACGTGCCACATCTTGTCCTGCGCAACCACGGATCCTCCTCACCGACGGCCTGTCCGCGGCCACCTTAACCGGGGCTCGGCAACGCAAGCCCCGGGTTTCCTCGATTGGGTCGAGCACCACGCTCGGACCGCGGCCGGTTCAGTCCAGGAGCACGAGATCGTCGCGGTGGACGAGCGCGCGCGCGTACTCCCCGCCCATCTCGGCTGCGAGGTCGTGGGTCGAACGACCGACCATCTTGGGCAGCTCGGTGCTGTCGTAGCCGATCAGCCCACGGGCGACCAGACTCCCCGACTCGTCCACGAGGTCGACCGGGTCCCCAGCCTCGTACGTCCCCTCGCTGGCGACGACACCTGCGGGGAGCAGGGACGCACCCCGCTCGACGAGCGCGCGGACCGCTCCTGCGTCGAGGACGAGGCGGCCCTTGCCGGTCGTCGCGTGCGCCAGCCACAGGAGGCGGGTGGGGCGGCGCCGTCCCGTGGGGTGGAACGTGGTGCCGACGTCGCGTCCCTCGAGCGCTCCGTTGACCTCCGAAGCGCTCGTGAGGAGCACGGGGATCCCGGCGCCGGTCGCGATCCGGGCGGCCTCGACCTTGGTGACCATGCCACCGGTGCCGACCTTCGACGGGCTCGGCCTGGCGATGTCGAGCCCTTCGAGGTCGGCGTCGCCGTGGACGTGGCGGACGAGCCTGGCACCCGGGGTCGCCGGGTTCCCGTCGTAGAGTCCGTCGACGTCCGACAGCAGCAGGAGCCGGTCGGCGTGGACGAGGTGGGCCACCAGCGCAGCGAGGCGGTCGTTGTCACCGAAGCGGATCTCGCTCGTGGCGACCGTGTCGTTCTCGTTGACGACCGGGACGACTCCGAGGTCGAGCAGACGAGCGAGGGTCCGGTACGCGTTGCGGTAGTTCGTACGGCGCACGACGTCGTCGATGGTGAGAAGGACCTGACCGACGACGAGGTCGTGCCGCGCGAACCGCTCGGTGTACCGCGCCACCAGCAGGCCCTGTCCGACGCTGGCGGCGGCCTGCTGCGTCGCGAGGTCACGCGGGCGCGCCGTCAGGGCCAGCGGCGAGAGCCCGGTCGCGATGGCACCGGAGCTGACGAGCACCACCTCGTCACCGCGTACTCGCGCTGCGGCGAGGGCGTCGACGAGGCCGTGCAGGCGCGCCAGGTCGAGGCCGCCACGCGGTGAGCTGAGCGACGACGAGCCGACCTTGACGACGATCCTCACCTCAGGGCCTCACACGTCCTCGTCGCCGTCCGGCGCCGGTTCCTCGGACCAGAGCGTCTCGGGCGGCACACGCCCGGCCTCGCGATCCCTGCGTGCCGCACGCTCGTACTCGCGCTTGCGTGTCAGGTCCTCGCGGCGCTGCTTGTTGGTGCGCCGGTGGTTCTCGATCAGCCGGTCATCCTCGCCACGTCGCGAGCCGAGCAGCTCAGCGCCGGCGCTCACCTGCGGGTCGAAGTCGAACACGACCGCGTCGTCGACGCCACCGATCACCACGTCGTCGCCCGCCTCCGCGCCCATGGCGATCAGGCGGTTCTCGACGCCGAGACGGTTGAGCCGGTCTGCGAGGAACCCGACGGCCTCGTCGTTGGTGAAGTCGGTCTGGCGAACCCAGCGCTCCGGCTTCTCGCCGCGGACGACCCACTGACCGGCGGTGTGCGTGATCGTGAAGTCGTCCTCGCCGTCGGCCGAGCGCGGCCGGAGGACGATGCGCGTCGCTGGGGCCGCGGTGACGCTCTTGCGCGAGGACGCGACGACCTCCGCCATCGCGTACGAGAGGTCCTTGAGGCCCTCGTGGGAGGCGGCCGAGATCTCGTAGACGTCGAGACCGCGCGCCTCGAGCTCGCCGCGGACGAACTCGGCGATGGTCTTGGCGTCGGGGACGTCGACCTTGTTGAGGGCCACCAGACGGGGGCGGTCCTCGAGGCCGCCGTACGCCGCAAGCTCGTTCTCGATGACGTCGAGGTCGCTCAAGGGGTCTCGCCCGGGCTCGATCGTCGCGCAGTCGATGACGTGGACCAGCGCAGCGCAACGCTCGACGTGACGCAGGAAGTCGTGACCGAGGCCGCGCCCGTCCGCCGCGCCCTCGATCAGGCCGGGGACGTCGGCGACGGTGTAGGTCACGTCACCGGCGACCACGACGCCGAGGTTGGGGACGAGGGTGGTGAAGGGGTAGTCGGCGATCTTGGGCCGAGCTCGCGAGAGCGCGGCGATCAGGCTCGACTTGCCGGCGCTCGGGAACCCCACGAGACCGATGTCGGCCACGACCTTCAGCTCGAGGGAGATCGTCCGCTCGTCGCCCGGCTCGCCCTTCAGCGCGAAGCCGGGGGCCTTCCGCTTGCTGGAGGCGAGCGCGGCGTTGCCCAGCCCTCCACGACCACCCTCGGCGATCACCAGCTCCGAGCCGGGCCCGACCATGTCGGCGAGGATCTCGCCGTCGGCCCCGCGGACCACGGTGCCGTCGGGCACGGCGAGCACGATGTCCTCGCCCTGGGATCCGCTGCGGTTGCCACCGCTGCCGTGATGCCCCTTGCCGGCTCGACGGTGCGGCTCGTGGTAGAAGTCGACGAGCGTGGTCACGTCGGAGTCGACCCGCAGGATGACGTCGCCGCCACGGCCGCCGTTGCCGCCGTCGGGCCCACCGAGGGGCTTGAACTTCTCGCGGTGGACCGAGGCGATGCCGTTGCCGCCGTCGCCACCCTTGACGTGCAGGGTCACCTTGTCGACGAAAGTCGGAACTGCCATCCGTGCCACCTCCTCAGTACGCCGCGCTCAACCTGCGCTGATGCGCGGTCCCGTACGACGGGCGCGGACGCCGTCGACGGGGCTGGAACGAGACGAGGGGCGAGCCCGCGCGATGCGGACCCGCCCCTCGTCGTGGAAGTCCTTCAGGTCACTCCGCCGGGACGATGTTGACGACGCGACGGCCGCGACGCGTGCCGAACTCGACCGCGCCCGCGGCGAGGGCGAACAGCGTGTCGTCGCCACCACGGCCGACGTTGGTGCCCGGGTGGAAGTGCGTGCCGCGCTGACGGACGATGATCTCGCCCGCGCCGACCTGCTGGCCACCGAAGCGCTTCACACCGAGGCGCTGGGAGTTGGAGTCACGGCCGTTCTTGGTAGAAGCGGCGCCCTTCTTGTGTGCCATGTGCTCGAGCCTACTTTCGCGTCACTTCGAGATGCCGGTGATCTTGACCTGGGTGTAGTGCTGACGGTGACCCTGGCGCTTCTTGTAACCGGTCTTGTTCTTGTACTTCTGGATGATGATCTTCGGGCCCTTGGTGGCGCCGAGGACCTCAGCCGTGACCGAGACCTTGCCGAGGGAGTCGGCGTCCGACGTCACCGCGTCACCGTCGACGAGGAGCACGGCGGGGAGCTCGACCGACTCGCCGACCGTGGTCTTGATCTTGTCGATCTCGATGATGTCGCCGACCGCGACCTTCTGCTGCTGGCCGCCACTGCGCACGATCGCGTACACCGCCGACTCACATCCTCACTCGTTGCTGCTCCGCTGTCGGAGCTTGGCTGTCTTGAAACTCTGGGGTGGTGCCGTCACCAGGCACGAGGCGCTCGTGCGGGCACACAGACCGACACGCTCACAGGCGCGCCGCTCATCTAGTCTACGGAGTCTCCCTGTCACCGGTCAAAGCGGGGTCCGGGGCTCCTCCGTCGAGCGTACCGGGGGCCTCAACACCGGCCTCGGCCGACGGGCCGTCGCTCGACTCCTCCGAGCCGCTGCGGCGACGGCGACGCTTGCGCGGGGTGGTCGCCTCCGGGGTCTCCTGCGTCGCGGCGTCTGCCGTGTCGTGAGACGTCGGCTCCGGCGCCTCGGGCTGCGCGTCGTCCGCGGGCTTCGGCTCCTTCTTCGCCTTGGAGTCGGCGCCCTTGGCGGGCTTGTCTCCCTCGTCGCTGCGCCCACGACCTCGGCCGCTGCGACCGCGCCGGCTCTCCTCCGAGCCCCGCTTGGACTCGACGGGGTGGTCGTGGATCATCAGGCCGCGGCCGTGGCAGTGCTCGCACGGCTCGCTGAACGCCTCGAGGAGGCCCGTCCCGATCCGCTTGCGGGTCATCTGGACCAGCCCGAGGGAGGTCACCTCCGCCACCTGGTGCCGGGTCCGGTCGCGGCCGAGGCACTCGACCAGACGGCGGAGCACGAGGTCGCGGTTGCTCTCCAGCACCATGTCGATGAAGTCGACCACGATGATGCCGCCGATGTCGCGCAGCCGGAGCTGACGGACGATCTCCTCGGCGGCCTCGAGGTTGTTCTTGGTGACCGTCTCCTCGAGGTTGCCGCCCGATCCGGTGAACTTCCCGGTGTTGACGTCGACGACGGTCATCGCCTCGGTACGATCGATCACCAGCGAGCCGCCGGACGGCAGCCAGACCTTCCGGTCCAGTGCCTTGGCGATCTGCTCGTCGATCCGGTAGGCGGAGAAGACGTCACCGGACTCGGATCCGCTCCACGCCTCCACCCGGTCCTTGAGATCCGGGGCGACGTGGCTGACGTAGCCGTCGATGATCTCGGTGGCGTCGGTCCCCTCGACGACGAGGCGCGCGAAGTCCTCGTTGAAGAGGTCACGGACGACCTTGATGGTGAGGTCCGGCTCGCCGTACAGCAGCTGCGGGGCCGATGCGGAGGCGGCCTTCTTCTCGATGTCCTTCCAGCGGGCGTCGAGCGCCTCGACGTCGCGGGTGAGCTGGTCCTCGGTCGCGCCCTCGGCGGCGGTCCGGATGATCACGCCCGCGTCCTCGGGGAGGATGCCCTTGAGCAACGACTTGAGCCGGTTGCGCTCGGTGTCGGGCAGCTTGCGGGAGATCCCGCTGGTCTGGCCGCCGGGCACGTAGACCAGGAAGCGACCGGGCAGGCTGATCTGGCTCGTGAGCCGCGCGCCCTTGTGCCCGACCGGATCCTTCGACACCTGGACGAGGACCGACTGGCCGGACTTGAGCGCCTCCTCGATCTTGCGCGGCTTGCCGTCACCGAGCTTGCTCCAGTCGACCTCGCCGGCGTAGAGCACCGCGTTGCGGCCCTTGCCGATGTCGACGAACGCCGCCTCCATCGAGGGCAGGACGTTCTGGACCCGCCCGAGGTAGACGTTGCCGATGAGCGAGGTCTGCGACTCGCGCGCCACGTAGTGCTCGACGAGGACGTCGTCCTCGAGAACGGCGATCTGCGTGAGGTCCTCGCGCTGGCGGATGACCATCTCGCGCTTGACCGACTCGCGCCTGGCGAGGAACTCGGCCTCGGAGACGATCGGCGTGCGGCGACGACCCGCCTCACGACCCTCGCGGCGGCGCTGCTTCTTGGCCTCCAGCCGGGTCGAGCCCGAGACGCTCGTGATCTCGTCCTCGGCGCTGCGGCGCTCGCGCACACGGACGACGGTGTTCTCGGGGTCGTCCGCGGCCGCGTCGCTGTCCTCGCCGCGACGACGGCGGCGACGACGACGACGGCTCGAGGTGCCGCTGTCGTCCTCACCGGTGCTCGAGGACTCGTCGTCGGAGGTGTCGTCGTCCTCGGACTCGTCAGGGGTCTCATCGGCTGCCGTCGTCGCGCCTTCTGCGGCCTCGCCGGAGTCGGACTCGGCGTCGAGGTCGAGGTTCTCGACGTCGTCACCGTTGCCCGAGCGACGTCGACGACGGCCACCGCGGCGGCGACGGCGACGGCCGGGCGTGCTGCCGTCGCTCTCGTCCTGGCCGTCGTCGGAGTCGGAGTCGGAGTCCTCGTGGTCGCGCTCCGGCAGATCCGCGTCGTCACGGCTGCGTCCACGGCGGTCGTCCGAGCCGTACCCGCGGCCGTCCTCCTCGCGGTCCTCCGTCTCGTCGGCCACGTCGGCTGCACGGCGGCGGCGGCGCGGCGCGGCCTTGGGCTCGGGCGCCTGGAAGAGCGGTGCGACGAAGGGCGCGCGAGCCGAGGTTGCCGGTCGAACCTCCTGCTCGTCCTCCTCATCGACCTCGTCGACCTCGTCGACGCGCTCGACCACAGCCGGAGCGGCTTCGGCGGGCGCG
>NZ_JARBCJ010000097.1:0-12418 GCF_028803055.1 Mumia sp. | reverse complement strand
CTGTCGGGCATCTTCGACCTGCCGATCCTCCGCACGATCGTGCTCTGGACGCTGGCGGTCGCGAGCACGATCACGGTCGTGCAGCGCATCCTGATGGTGCGGAAGCAGTCGTTGGCGGACGTATGAGTTCCCCCAGCGGTCGCGTCCTGGACGTGGCGCGTACGCACGCGGAGGCTGCGGCGTACACGATCGGCTGGGACCTCGCGGTCCGGCTGCCGCAGCCCCTCGTCGACCGGGCCATGCGGACGACCGCCGACCGTCTGTACGCGCGCGGCGGGAGCAGCATCGACCGCTTGCGCTCGAACCTGTCGCGGGCGGTGCCGGACGCGACTGCCGGAGAGCTCGACGAGCTCGGGCGAGACGCCATGCGCTCCTACCTGCGCTACTGGGGGGAGGTGTTCCGTCTCCCGCGCTTCACCGCCGACACCGTCGACGACTGGATCACGGTCGACCATCCCGAGCGCGTGTTCGCGTTGAAGGCGCAGGGGCGGGGGATGATCGCCGCACTGCCGCACATGGGCAACTGGGACCTCATGGGCGCCTGGGCGCTGAGCCACGGCCTCCCGTTGATGACGGTGATGGAGCGTCTCAGGCCCGAGCGCCTGTACGACGAGTTCGTCGCGTTCCGCGAGGGACTCGGCATGACGGTGCTCCCGCTGACCGGTGGAGAGCCGACGATGCCGCGGCTCGCCGCGCACCTGCGGGCGGGGGGCTTCGTGTGTCTGCTCGCCGACCGCGACATGTCCCGCAGCGGACTTGTCGTCGACCTCTTGGGCGAGAAGGCGCGGATGCCCGTCGGACCGGCGCTCCTCGCGCAGCAGACCGGGGCGGCGCTCTTCGCGGCGACCTCGCGGTACGAGCAGGACCGGCTGCGCATGACCGTGCACGAGGTCGTGCCGACCCGGGAAGGCCCGGACGGACTGGTGGCGATGGCGCAGGACCTCGCCGACGTCTTCAGCGCAGAGATCCGCCGCAGCCCCGCCGACTGGCACATGCTCCAGCGCGTCTTCGAGGTCGACCGGCTTCCGGACGGAGGCGTGCGATGAGGATCGGGATGGTCTGCCCGTACTCGTTCGACGTCCCCGGCGGCGTCCAGAACCACGTCCTGGACCTCTCCCGGACGCTCGGAGGGCTGGGCGTGGAGGTGTCGGTGCTCGCGCCGGCCGCCGACGACGACGACCTGCCCGACTACGTGACACCGGCCGGCCGCGCCGTGCCCGTCCGCTACAACGGTGCCGTCGCGCGCGTGTCGTTCGGGCCGATGGCGATGGCCCGCACCCGACGCTGGCTGCGCGACGGCCGCTTCGACGTGCTGCACGTCCACGACCCGGCCACGCCGAGCGTCTCGCTGGTGGCGCTGAGCCTGTCTTCCGGGGTCTCGATCGCGACGATCCACACCTCCATCGGCCGCTCGCGCGCTCTCGCGGCGACGGAGTCGCTGCTGCGCCCGGCGATGGAGAAGCTCAGCGCGCGGATCACGGTCTCGCGGGAGGCGCACCGCGTGGTCGAGCAGTACCAGGGCGGCGACTCGGTGATCATCCCGAACGGCCTCTACGTCGACGACTTCGACGCCGTACCGCGGAGCGCGGGGACCACCGGCCGCACGGAGCTGCTGTTCCTGGGGCGGTTCGAGGAGGCACGCAAGGGTCTTCCCGTCCTGCTGGGCGCCCTGCCGCCGGTGGTCGACCGGTTCCCTGACCTCCGTCTCGTCGTCGCCGGGGCGGGGGACCCCAAGGTCGGGTCGGCGATGGTCCCCGAGGGGCTGCGCCACCACGTCGAGGTCGTCGGGCGGGTCTCGGACGCCGAGCGCGCCCAGCTGCTCGCCCGGGCCGACGTCTACGTCGCGCCGAACACCGGTGGCGAGAGCTTCGGCATCGTCCTCATCGAGGCGATGGCGGCGGGCGCACCAGTGGTGGCCAGCGACATCCGCGCGTTCGCGGACGTGCTCGAGAACGGCCGCCTCGGTGCCCTCTTCGCCAACGAGGACCCCGCGGCTTTGGCCAAGACCCTCGTCTCGACGCTCGAGGACCAGGCTCGTCAGGCACGTGCGGACCTGGCGCGACGCGAGGTCCGGCGGTACGACTGGAGTGTGGTCGCGCCGCAGGTGGTCCGTGTGTACGAGACAGTCCTCGGAGGAGGCAGCGTCGGATGAGCACGCTCGAGTGGATCCTCGTCGTCGGTGCCGTGGTCGCGGCGATCACGGTCGCGCTGTCGACGACGGCCGGCCGGCTCGACCGGCTGCACATCCGTCTGGCGACCGCCCAGGCCTCGTTGGACCGTCAGCTCCTCGACCGGTCGACGTGCCTGCGCAACGTCGCGGTGGGCGGAGTCCTGGACCCTGCCAGCGCCCTGGTCGCGGTCGAAGCCGCCGATGCCTCGCGCGCGGCGATCGGCAAGAGCGACCAGGCCGAGCGGGAGACGGCGCTGAGCGAGGTCATGCGCACCGTCTTCGGTGACGCCGAGGACGTCGACGCGCTGTGGGCGGCCGCCGACGAGCCGCAGGCCGAGCTGCTGGCCGACCTCGGCGACGCGTGCGAACGCGTCCAGCTGGCGCACCGTTTCCACGACGACCTCGTCGCCCGCACCCAGCGGATGCGGCGCAAGCGGATCGTACGGTGGGCGAGGCTCGCCGGCTACGCGCCGTGGCCGAATCGGATGGACTTCGACGACACGCCGCCGCCGCACCTCGTCGCGCACGAGCGCCCCGTGGCCTCCTCCGAGATGGGGCAGCAGCAGGGCTGATCGGCTCACCTCGTGGCGGGACCGCTCCGGCGTCGGTGCACGGTCGTACGATGAGGCCAATGTCCGAGCGGGCGCACCGCGTCCCAGGCCCCGAGGTGAACGATGTCCGAGAACCCGACTGCCCCGACACCGGCCGTGTCCCGGGAGGGCACGGGCACCGCACGCGTGAAGCGCGGCATGGCGGAGATGCTCAAGGGCGGCGTCATCATGGACGTCGTCAACGCCGAGCAGGCCAAGATCGCCGAGGATGCCGGTGCCGTCGCGGTCATGGCCCTCGAGCGCGTGCCCGCCGACATCCGCTCCCAGGGCGGCGTGGCCCGCATGAGCGACCCCGACCTGATCGACGGCATCATCGAGGCCGTCTCCATCCCGGTGATGGCCAAGGCGCGCATCGGCCACTTCGTCGAGGCGCAGGTGCTGCAGTCCCTCGGCGTCGACTACATCGACGAGTCCGAGGTCCTCACACCCGCCGACTACGCCCACCACATCGACAAGTGGGCCTTCACGGTGCCGTTCGTGTGCGGCGCGACCAACCTGGGCGAGGCGCTTCGTCGCATCACCGAGGGTGCGGCGATGATCCGGTCCAAGGGCGAGGCCGGCACGGGCGACGTCTCCAACGCGACGACCCACATGCGGGCGATGCGTGATGAGATCCGCCGTCTCCAGACGCTTCCGGCCGACGAGCTCTACGTGGCGGCCAAGGAGCTTCAGGCGCCATACGAGCTGGTCCGCGAGGTCGCCGAGAAGGGCGCGCTGCCCGTAGTGCTCTTCACCGCGGGAGGCATCGCGACGCCCGCGGACGCCGCCATGATGATGCAGCTCGGTGCCGAGGGCGTGTTCGTCGGCTCGGGCATCTTCAAGTCGGGCAACCCGGCCGAGCGCGCGTCCGCGGTCGTGAAGGCCACCACCTTCTACGACGACCCCGACGTCATCGCCAAGGTCTCGCGCGGGCTCGGCGAGGCGATGGTCGGCATCAACGTCGCCGACCTCCCCGAGCCGCACCGGCTGGCCGAGCGGGGCTGGTGAACGGTGCCTTTCTTCTCAGCACCGCGCCTGACCGACGCCGACGCGCTGCGGAGCTACGCCCGGGTCCTCGTACGCGCCGGCCTCACCGAGCGCGCTGCCTGCGTCACCGAGGTCGAGATCGCGGCACGCGAGGATGCCGGGCTGGTTGACACGAAGGCCCGGACCGAGGCCCAGCGACTCGTCGACGACGAGCGCGCGGCGCTCGCGGAGGAGCAGTCGGGCTGGCCGGCGCGCACCGACTACGACGCGCTGCAGGAGGCCTTCCAGGCACTGGAGGCCGCTGGCTTCGTCGTGCTCCAGGGCGTCGACGACCACTGGGCGGCGGCCGGCGTCGTGCGCGAGGCGGCCGGGGGAGCCACGGGGAGCGCGCTCCGAGGCATCGTGTGGTTCACGCCGTCCGATGTCTGGCACGCCGTCGATCACGGGATGCTCGAGGTCAACGTGTGGCACCCCGACTCCGCCAACATCGCCGACGGCGACCCCTTGTGCTCCGCGGTCGTCGCGACGCTGGACGCTGCCGGTCTCGCGGCGCACTTCGACGAAGGACGGATCGAGGTCCGGGCGTTCTGGCACCGTCGCCTCACCGACGCGTGAGTGCGCCCCGGGTCGGTGTCCTCGCCCTTCAGGGCGACGTCCGGGAGCATCTCCGGATGCTCGCGGCGAGCGGCGCGGAGGCGACCACCGTGCGACGGCCGAGCGAGCTCGACGCGGTCGACGCCCTTGTCGTGCCGGGCGGGGAGTCGACCACCATCGACAAGCTGTCGCGGGCCTTCGAGCTCCGCGACCCGATCCGTGAGCGCATCGGGTCGGGCATGCCGGTGCTGGGGACCTGTGCCGGCATGATCCTGCTCGCCGACCGCATCGACGGCGGCACCGACGACCAGCAGACCTTCGGCGGGATGGACATGACCGTGCGGAGGAACGCGTTCGGCCGGCAGGTCGACTCCTTCGAGACCGATCTCCGGGTCCAGGGCCTCGACGACCCGCTGCACGCGGTGTTCATCCGCGGTCCCTGGGTCGAGAGCCACGGTCCCGGTGTCGAGGTCCTCGCGGCGGTCGACCGCGGCGACGAGGGGCGCCGCCCGGTCGTGGTGCGGCAGGGGGCGTTGCTCGCCGCGTCCTTCCACCCCGAGCTCGGGTCGGACCACCGCCTCCACCAGATGTTCGTCCGGTCGGTGCACGCGAACGGCGGCGTGGCCAGCCGCTAGGATCGAGGGCGGTCGCGAGCCGCGGCCGTACGCCGTCGTAACAGCGAGAGCAGGTGAGTGCCGTGTCTGGCCACTCCAAGTGGGCGACCACCAAGCACAAGAAGGCGGTCATCGACGCCAAGCGCGGCAAGATGTTCGCCAAGCTGGTCAAGAACATCGAGGTCGCCGCACGCACCGGCGGGCCTGACCCCGCGGGCAACCCGACGCTCTACGACGCGATCCAGAAGGCCAAGAAGTCGTCGGTCCCCAACGACAACATCGACCGCGCCGTGAAGCGCGGCGGCGGTCTCGACGGCGCGGGGGTCGACTACACGACGATCATGTACGAGGGCTACGCCCCCGGCGGTGTCGCGCTGCTCGTCGAGTGCCTCACCGACAACAAGAACCGTGCGGCCATGGAGGTCCGGACGGCGATGACCCGCAACGGCGGCAACATGGCCGACCCCGGCTCGGTGTCCTACATGTTCTCCCGCAAGGGCGTCGTCATCGTCCCGGCCGAGCAGGACGGCAAGACGCTCGCGGAGGACGACGTCCTCGAGGTGGTGCTCGACGCGGGCGCCGAGGACGTCAACGACCACGACGGCTCGTTCGAGGTGATCAGCGAGGCCGGCGACGTGGTCGCGGTGCGCACGGCTCTCCAGGACGCCGGGATCGACTACGACTCCGCCGAGTCGTCGTTCGTGCCGTCCATGACCGTCGAGGTCGACGCCGACGTGGCCGGCAAGGTCCTCCGGCTCATCGACGCCCTCGAGGACTGCGACGACGTCCAGAACGTGTTCGCCAACTTCGACGCCTCCGACGAGGTCATGGCGCAGGTCGGCTGACACGCCGCTCCACCTTCTGCCCGGCTCGGGGCGGAGGGATTCTCCCGTGCCGGGCGGAAGGCTCGCGGCGAACCCGCCTGCCCGAGCTGCCGACGTGCCAGGATGGGCCATGGACATCCTGAGGCCCGGCGGGATCATGTGGCGGATCGCACGACGTCGGCGAGGCGCGGCCCCCGATCCGCTCCCGTGGATGCCCGAGCTGGCGGGCGAGGGAGTCGCTCCGACGGACGAGGTGGGCCGGCGCCCTCTCGTGGTCACCCGCGGTGGGGTCGTCGTGCACGTCGAGCCGGCCCCGGGACGCGCGACATCGAAGGCCCGGATCAGAGAGCTGGGCGACGCGGTGTACGCGCTACCCCTGACGGTGAGCACCAGCGACGACGTGTCGCAGGCTCCGTACGCGCCGCCGCCTGGCCCTGGCACCACCGGAGGGTGGGGGCACCCAGGGCAGGCGCCCGGGATGGGGGAGGGCTCGTCGTCGTGATAGGTCTGCGCCCGCCACGGCGATCTGCGCCCGCGCTCGATCCGTCCTAAGGTCGGGGCACCACCCGAACCCGATCTCGAGGAGTGAGTGCTATGGGTCTGGATGACAAGCTGAAGCACCTGGCCGAGGACGTCGAGGGCAAGGCCAAGGAGGCCTCCGGCAAGCTCCGCGGCGACACGTCGCAGGAGTCCGAGGGCAAGGCCGACCAGAGCAAGGCCGACTTCAAGAAGGCCGGCGACAACGTCAAGGACGCCTTCAAGAAGTAGCCGCCGCGCTCGGCGCAAGTCTCCTCCACGTACGCCGTGGAGGTTACGACACGAAGCCCCTCCACGTACGCCGTGGAGGGGCCTCGTCGTTCGTACGGGTCCTCGGCGCGTCGCCGCCACACTCGTCCGTCGTGCGACTAGGGTGTCGAACATGTGTTCGCTGCGGGTCCTCCGCGAGGTGGCATGACCGCCGGCGCGATGCGTGTTCTCGGAGTCGACCCCGGCCTGACGCGGTGCGGGGTCGGCGTGGTCGACGGACGCGTGGGGGGCGCTCTGCGGGCGGTCTCGGTGGGGGTGATCCGTACGCCGGCCGCCGACGACGTCGCCCACCGGCTCCTCGCGATCGAACGCGGCCTGGCCGAAGCCATCGCCACGCACCGGCCGGACGTGGTCGCGATCGAGCGGGTCTTCAGCCAGAACAACGTCTCGACCGTCATGGGCACCGCCCAGGCCAGCGGGGTCGCGATGGTCGTCGCAGCCCGCCACGGCCTCCCCGTCGTCCTCCACACCCCGAGCGAGGTCAAGGCGGCGGTCACCGGCAACGGTCGCGCCGACAAGGCGCAGGTCACGGCGATGGTCACGCGGATCCTCGGCCTGGTCGAGGCGCCGCGCCCCGCCGACGCCGCCGACGCGCTCGCCCTCGCGATCTGCCACGTCTGGCGCGGCACGTCGGTCAGCCGGCTCGACGACGCCCTCGCCGCCGCGGCACGCCCGTCAGGTCCGATGCGGACGGCCGCCGAGCCCATCCGTTCCCGCATCCCAGGCGCTGCGCGCACCAACCCCAGATTCCCCGAGAGGAAGCCTCGATGATCGCCTTCGTCCGCGGCACCGTCGCCTCGACCGCCCTCGACTCCGCCGTCCTCGACGTCGGCGGGGTCGGGATGCTCGTGCAGTGCACGCCGGGCACGCTGGCCGACCTCCGGCACGGTGAGCAGGCGCAGGTCTCGACCAGCCTCGTGGTGCGCGAGGACTCGATGACGCTGTACGGCTTCGCCGACGACGACGAGCGTGACACCTTCGAGCTCGCTCAGACCGCCAGCGGCGTGGGCCCCAAGGTCGCGCAGGCGATCATCGCGGTCCTCGGCCCCGAGGGTCTGCGCCGTGCGGTCGCCGAGGAGAACCTCGTCGCGCTCACGAAGGTCCCCGGCATCGGGCGCAAGGGAGCCCAGCGGATCGTGCTCGAGCTCAAGGACCGTCTCGGTGCTGCGGCGGCTGTCTCCCAGGCGACCGCGACCGCACCTGCCTCGACGCCCGCCGACGCGGACTGGCGTCCTCAGGTGCACGCCGCCCTGGTCGGGCTCGGATGGAGCACCCGCGAGGCGGAGTCCGCGGTCGCCGCCGTGGTCACTGTCGCCACCGAGCAGATCGAGGGGACCGGCGCGGTCGACGTGTCCGTCCTGCTGCGCGCGGCCCTCCGTACGCTCTCGAAGGCATGAGGGAGGAGATCGGCATGGAGGAGCAGGACACCAGCCGGCTCGAGGCGGCCGAGCGGGCCGAGCTCGAAGCGCGGCTCGTCGGCCCGGACGTCGTCTCCGACGAGCAGGCGTACGAGGCGGCTCTGCGCCCTCGGTCGCTCGACGAGCTGATCGGGCAGGAGCGTGTCCGCGAGCAGCTCGCGCTGATGCTGACCGCGGCGCGGGCGCGCGGTCGTACGCCCGACCACGTCCTGCTCTCGGGTCCTCCCGGGCTCGGCAAGACCACCCTGGCGATGATCATCGCCGCCGAGCTGGGCACGGCCCTGCGGCTCACGAGCGGGCCCGCGATCCAACACGCCGGAGACCTCGCCGCGATCCTGTCGGGGATCAACGAGGGCGACGTGCTGTTCGTCGACGAGATCCACCGGATGTCACGACCCGCCGAGGAGCTCCTCTACATGGCGATGGAGGACTTCCGGGTCGACGTCGTGATCGGCAAGGGTCCAGGAGCGACGGCCATCCCGCTGCAGATCCCGCAGTTCACGCTCGTCGGCGCGACGACGCGAGCCGGTCTGCTGCCGGGACCGCTGCGCGACCGGTTCGGGTTCACCGCGCAGCTGGAGTACTACGAGGCCACCGAGCTCCACCGGATCGTCGACCGTTCCGCAGCGCTGCTCGGCGTCCAGACAACACCCAAGGGCGGTTTCGAGATCGCGTCGCGGTCGCGCGGCACGCCACGGATCGCCAACCGGCTCCTTCGCCGGGTCCGCGACTACGCCGAGGTCCGGGGGAGCGGGGTCGTCGACCTCGACATCGCCCACCGCGCGCTGGACCTCTACGAGGTGGACCAGATCGGCCTGGACCGTCTCGACCGTGCGGTGCTGGACGCGCTGTGCCGCAGCTTCGGCGGCGGGCCGGTCGGTGTCTCGACCCTCGCCGTCGCGGTCGCCGAGGAGCGGGAGACCGTCGAGGAGGTCGCCGAGCCCTTCCTCGTACGCCAGGGGTTCCTGGCCCGCACGCCCCGGGGACGCGTCGCGACGGCGGCCGCGTGGAGGCATCTCGGGCTGACTCCACCGACGACGACCGCCGATCCCACGTTGCCGTTGGACTGACGGGCTCCGGCTAGACTCGTCCCGCACCACGAAGCCCCCTGACACCGACCTGGCTGGAGCCACCCGTGAACGACCTCGCAGCACTGCTGCCGATCATCCTGCTCGTCGCCATCTTCTATCTCTTCATCATCCGCCCGCAGGGCAAGCGTCGCCGCGAGTTCCTGAGCATGCAGGATCGCGTGGTCGTCGGCTCTCGCGTCATGCTCACCAGCGGCGTCTTCGGGACGGTGAAGGCTCTTGACGACGAGACGATGACGCTCGAGATCGCCCCCGGTGTCGACATCGAGGTCCACCGCAACGTCGTCGCCAAGATCATCGACGGCACCGACGCCGGCACCGCGACCCACGAGGTCGTCGAGACCCGTCCGATCGAGGATGAGGACGGCAAGGTCTGATGCCGCTCGGGCTCGACGAGATGCTCGACTCGCTGGTCCGCGACATCCTCGACTGGCCGGAGACGGGGATCACGTTTCGTGACGTCACGCCGTTGCTGGCCGACGCCGAGGGCTTCCGGACCACCGTCGACTCCCTGGCATCGCTGGGGAGAGACCTCGCCGGGACCGACATCGACAAGGTCGTCGGGATCGAGGCGCGCGGCTTCATCTTCGGGGCGCCGGTCGCGGTGGCCCTCGGCGCCGGGTTCGTCCCGGCACGCAAGGCCGGCAAGCTGCCGTCGACGACGTACGCCGAGGACTACGACCTCGAGTACGGGTCGGCGACGGTCGAGATCCACACCGACGCCATCGCCCCCGGAGATCGCGTGCTCGTCGTCGACGACGTGCTCGCGACCGGGGGCACCATGGCCGCGGTCGACGCGGTGATCGCGCAGGCCGGGGCCAAGGCCGCCGCCAACGTCGTCGTCCTGGAGCTCAGCGCGCTCGGCGGACGGGCGCGGCTCGACCCGGAGCGGTTCGGTGCCCTGCGGACGTACTGACCCGGCACTGCCGAGCCGCCGGTTAGGATTGTCAGCGTGAGCCCTGAGAGCACCAAGCTGGTCGCCATCGTTGTCGTGATCGCCCTCGTCCTCGCGGGCGGCGCCACCGCGTTCGGTGTCCTCTTCGGCTGATCCCCAGCTCGCGTCACCGCCTTCCATGTCGTTGGTCCCGGCACCCTAAGATGGCGGGCCTACGATGGAAGGGGAGGTGCACGTGGCCGATCGCGCTCGTACCGAGTCTGAGCCCCGCAAGGAGTCCGTCCCGACTCCCGCGCGGGTTCGCTCCCGTCTGGCCCGGCTCGGTGGTGGACGGTCGTCCTCGGACAACCCGGTCGTTCTCGACCCGTTGCTGCGAATCGTCCGCACCAACCACCCCAAGGCCGACACCGCGGCGATCGTCCGTGCCTACCGGATCGCGGCCAAGATGCACCGCGGTCAGAAGCGCAAGAGCGGCGACCCCTACATCACGCACCCGCTAGCGGTCTCCACGATCCTCGCCGAGCTGGGCATGACCCCGCCGACGATCGTCGCCGCGCTCCTTCACGACACCGTCGAGGACACGCCCTACACGCTCGACCAGCTCACCAAGGACTTCGGTGAGGAGGTCGGACAGCTCGTCGACGGTGTGACCAAGCTCGACAAGGTCCGTTACGGCGAGAACGCCGAGGCCGAGACGATCCGCAAGATGATCGTCGCGATGAGCCGTGACATCAGAGTGCTCATCATCAAGCTGGCCGACCGCCTCCACAACATGCGTACGCTGCGCTACCTGCGGCAGGACAAGCAGGAGCGCAAGGCCCGCGAGACGATCGAGATCTATGCGCCGCTCGCGCACCGTCTCGGCATGAACACCATCAAGTGGGAGCTCGAGGACCTGTCGTTCGCGACCCTGCACCCGAAGGTGTACGACGAGATCGTCCGCCTCGTCGCCGACCGCGCGCCGTCGCGCGAGGACTTCATGTCGACGGTCATCAGCCAGGTCAACGAGGACCTCAAGCGGTCCAAGATCAAGGCGACGGTGACGGGGCGACCCAAGCACTACTACTCGATCTACCAGAAGATGATCGTCCGCGGCCGCGACTTCGCCGACATCTACGACCTGGTCGGCATCCGCGTGCTCGTCGACTCGCTGACCGACTGCTACGCGGTGCTCGGCGTCGTCCACTCGCGCTGGAACCCTGTGCCTGGCCGGTTCAAGGACTACATCGCGATGCCGAAGTTCAACATGTACCAGTCGCTGCACACGACCGTCATCGGTCCGCAGGGCAACGCGGTCGAGCTCCAGATCCGGACCAGGCAGATGCACCGGCGCGCCGAGTACGGCGTCGCGGCCCACTGGAAGTACAAGGAGGACGGCGCGGTCAAGGGTGCCGCCGGCGCGCCCGCGGGCAAGGCCGACGGGACCGACGACCTCGGGTGGATCCGCCAGCTCCTCGAGTGGCAGCAGGAGAACGAGGAGTCGCAGGACTTCCTCGAGAGCCTTCGCTTCGACCTGTCCGACCAGGTCTACGTCTATACGCCTGCCGGTGACGTGATCGGGCTGCCCGCCGGCGCCACACCGATCGACTTCGCCTACTCGGTCCACACCGAGGTAGGGCACGCCACCATCGGTGCGCGTGTCAACGGGCGCCTGGTGTCGCTCGAGTCCAAGCTCGAGAACGGCGACGTCGTCGAGGTCTTCACGTCCAAGGCACCCGGCGCCGGACCCAGCCGAGACTGGCTGGACTTCGTCAAGAGCCCGCGGGCGCGCAACAAGATCAAGCAGTGGTTCACCAAGGAACGGCGCGACGAGGCGGTCGAACGCGGCAAGGACGCCCTGACGCGGCAGATGCGCAAGGAGGGCCTGCCGCTGCAGCGTCTCCTGAAGCACGAGACGTTGGCGACGGTGGCCAAGGATCTGCACCTGTCGGACGTGACCTCGCTCTACGCGGCGCTGGGCGAGGGACGCGTGAGCCCGCAGAACGTCGTCGAGCGGGTGCTCGCGTTCCTCGGCGGCGAGGAGGGTGCGACCGAGGATCTCGCCGAGGCGGTGCTGGTCCCCGACGAGTCCACGCGCCGTCGCCGTGTGCGCCGTGGCGACCCGGGTGTCCTCGTCAAGGGCATGGACGGCTCGGTGGCGATCAAGCTGGCGCGCTGCTGCACCCCGGTGCCGGGCGACGACATCATCGGCTTCGTGACCCGCACCCAGGGGGTCTCGGTCCACCGGCGGTCGTGCACCAACGCCACGAGCCTGCTCAAGGAGCAGGAGCGGCTCGTCGACGTCGAGTGGGCGCCCAGCGCGTCGAGCATGTTCCTGGTCGCGATCCAGGTGGAGGCGCTCGACTGGGCGCGGCTGCTGTCGGACCTGACGCGTGTGCTCTCCGACCAGCACGTCAACATCCTGTCGGCGTCGCTGTCGACCGGGCGCGAT
>NZ_JARBCJ010000096.1:0-12553 GCF_028803055.1 Mumia sp. | reverse complement strand
CAACCTCAAGGTCGTGGACGCCCGCGAGCAGTTCCTCGGCCACCTCACGGGCGTCACCGACCCCGAGGAGAAGCGCAAGATCATCGGCCGCGAGTTCATCCGGACCTTCGAGGCCGCCGAGCGCGAGATCCTCGAGACCCCTGGCACGCCGGTCAGGTTCCTCGTGCAGGGCACGCTCTATCCGGACGTGGTCGAGTCCGGCGGGGGCGAGGGCGCCGCCAACATCAAGAGTCACCACAACGTCGGTGGCCTCCCCGAGGACCTCGAGTTCAGCCTGATCGAGCCGCTGCGCACGCTGTTCAAGGACGAGGTCCGGCAGGTCGGCGAGCAGCTCGGTCTGCCGCCGGCGATGGTCTGGCGCCACCCGTTCCCGGGGCCAGGGCTCGCGATCCGGATCGTGGGCGCCGTCGACGAGGAGCGTCTCGAGATCGTGCGCGAGGCCGATGCCATCGCCCGGGAGGAGCTCACCGCCGCCGGTCTCGACCGCGACGTGTGGCAGTTCCCGGTGGTGCTGCTGGCCGACGTCCGCTCGGTCGGGGTCCAGGGCGACGGACGGACGTACGGACACCCGGTCGTGCTGCGTCCCGTGAGCAGCGAGGACGCGATGACGGCCGACTGGAGTCGTCTCCCGTACGAGCTCCTCGAGCGCATCTCCACCCGGATCACCAACGAGGTCCGCGAGGTCAACCGGGTGGTCGTCGACATCACCAGCAAGCCGCCCGGCACGATCGAGTGGGAGTGAGCCGTGGCCATCGTCCCCGACACGAAGGACTGGACCTGGACGGCGCGGAAGGTGTGCCCGGAGTGCGGGTTCGATCCAGCCGCGATCAGCGACGGCGAGGTCGGCGCGCACGTGCGTGCGCTCGCCGCACGATGGCCGGCGGTGCTCGAGCGCCCCGACGTGCGCGACCGGCCGGACGCGAGCACCTGGTCGCCGTTGGAGTACGCCTGCCACGTCCGTGACGTCTTCGCGCTGTACCGCCACCGCCTCGGCCTGATGCTCGACGAGGACGGCCCGACCTATCCGAACTGGGACCAGGACGCGACCGCGGACGCCGAAAGGTACTCCGAGCAGGACCCCGGCGCCGTGTCCGAGCAGCTCGCCCGCGAGGCGGCGCTCGTGGCTGCGGCCTTCGACGCGGTCCCTGCGGACCAGTGGACGCGTACGGGTCGTCGGAGCGACGGGGCGTCGTTCACGATCACGACCTTCTCACGCTACTTCCTCCACGACGCCGCGCACCACCTCCACGACGTCGGCGTCAGGGTCTGAGCGCGTCCAGGCGTGACGTGAGCAACCGACGCTGGCCATCGTCGCCGGCGACCGCGATTGCACGGCGGTAGGCGTCGGCCGCCTCCTCGCGTCGCCCGACGTCGGCGAGCAGTCGCGCCTGCACGGCGGGGAGGTAGGCGTACTCGCGCAGGCTCGGGTCGCCGATGACAGGCTCGAGCGCCGTGAGCGCGGCCTCGGGACCCTCGACGTACGACACCGCGACCGCGCGGTTGAGGCGGACGACCGGGGTCGGCCACTCCTCGACCAGCCGGTCGTACAGCCGCAGCAGGGCGGGCCAGTCGGTCGTGTCGACGCTGGCCGCGTCGGCGTGCACGCCGGCGATGGCCGCCTGGAGCGCGTACCGCCCTGCACGGCCGTCGCGAGCCAGTGCCCGCTCGATCGCTCGGGTGGTCGCCTCCCGGCCACCCGCCATCAGCCGCACGTCCCACGATCCGCGGTCCTGACCGTCCAGGAGGACCACGTCGGCCTCGCGACGGGCCCACGTGCGCGCCTGCGTGAACAGCACCAGGCCCAGCAACCCCAGGACCTCCGGCTCGTCGGGGAAGATCTCGCCGAGGCTCGTCGCGAGCGAGCGTGACGCCACCTCGAGCGCGTCGGTCTGCGGGTCGCGCGGTCGTTCGTGCGCCGCGGTGGCCACCAGGTGGACGACCTCGAGCACGGCGCCGAGCCGCTCGGGAAGGTCGTTCGCGGCCGGGACGGCGTACCGGATCCCGGCCGCGGTGATCTTGCGCTTCGCTCGCGTGATCCGAGCCGCCGCGGTCGACGGACGGATCAGGAGGAGGGAGGCCGCGGTCGGTGTGGGGATCCCGCAGACCACCCGCAGCGTCAGCAGCACCCGGTCGGCCTCGGACAGCGACGGGTGGCAGCACGTGAAGACGAGACGGAGGAGCTCGTCGTTCCAGCGGGCGGCCGCGGCGTCGGCGTGGCGCGACTCCTCTCGCAGCGCGAGGTCGGGCATCCGCTGCCGCAGCGATCCCGTCCGGCGGTGCAGGTCGAGCGCGTGGTTGCGTGCGGTCCGGACGAGCCACCCGACCGGGCTCGACGGGACGCGCACCCAGGTCTGCAGCGCCCGCTCGAACGCGTGCTGTGCGCAGTCCTCGGCGGTGTCGATGTCGCCGGCGGTGCGGACCGTGGCCGCCACCACGCGGCCCCAGTGCTCCCGGTGCAGCGCGGCGACGGCCTCGTCGACCGTCACGGGTGTCGTCTCAGGCGACGTGGGCCGTCACTCCCCGCCGAGATCGAGGATCGGCCGCACCTCGACGACCGCGCTGGGGCACTGCTTCGCGAGCGCGAGCGCGGTGTCGAGCCCGTCGCACTCGATCAGGTAGTAGCCGCCGAACGCCTCCTTCGACTCGACGAACGGTCCGTCGGTGACGACCGGCTCGGGCCCGTTGCGCACGGTCGTCGCGGTCGTCGTCGGCTGCAGCGCCTCGCCCCCGTGGTCGACACCACCGGCGGCCGCGACCGCCTTGGAGAATCGGTCGTGGGCAGCCATCTCGCGTTCCCACTCCTCGGGGGACGCCTCGGCCCACGTGGCCTCGTCGTCGAACAGGATGAAGAGGTAGCGCTCGCTCATCGGTCTCTCCTTCGGTCGGCCCCGCGGGTCGGGGCCCTCACCCGGACAACGAACAGGATCCCCCGAGATCGACAACCAGCGCTAGGAGTCCGTCAGCCGGAGCTGCCACTGCGCGCTCACGCTGGCCGGGCGGTAGCCGAGCGCGACGTTGACCGCCAGCATGTGCGTGTTCTCCTCGGCGTTCCACGTGTGGATGCGCCGCGCCTGCGGGCGTACGGACGCCAGCGTCTCCAGCAGACGGCACTTGACCAGCATCCCGAGGCGGTGTCCGCGGTGCTCCGGCAGCACAAGCGTGTCGTCCTGGATCACCGACTCGGGTCGTGAGTCGGTGAACTCGACGACGGTGTAGGCGGCGAGCTCCCCCGTCGGGACGTGCTCGGCCGCGACGACGAGCGCCAGGTCCCCGGTCGCCTGCCGTCGTGCCGTCGCCTCGCGGAGCCGTGCGACGTCCCAGGGATCCTCCACCTGCTCCATCCCGCCGGACGGTGTGGCCGTCGACATGCGCGTCAGGAGCCGGGCGTACTGGACCTCCCACGCCTCGGGGATCTCGTCGACCCACGTGTGGAGGCGGTAGGCGTCGCCGGCGGCCGCGGCCGACGTCCGGGACAGACCGGCCAGGTGCTCGTGGCCGACCGGCAACGGGAGCGTGGACTGTCGCTCCACCTGCTCGAGCGTGAACCCGTACCGGACGGCGAAGCGGGTCGCGGGATCGTCGGCGGGGACGCTGCCCACGCCTGTCGTCGCCGCCAGCGTCTCGTTGCCGGCGTCGATGACCCGTCCGTACGACGTCTCGGCCTTGACCACCGTGCGTCCCGTCTCCCGGACCCTCTCTGCGAGGACGGCGGCGAGCGCCGTCCCGATCCCGCGCCGACGCCATGCGGGGTCGACCCCGAGGTCGAGGTGCACGACGTCGGTCTCGCCGACCTGGGGCAGCCGGACCGACGCGTGGCCGACCACGGACTCCGGCGTACGGAGGTCGTCGCAGACGGCCACGATCCGGTGCTGTGGGCGGTACGTGCGGTCGGCCAGGATCGACGCCATCTGGGCGAAGCCCGGCGTCAGGTCGTGGTGGCCGTGGAGTGCGTCGTCGCTCGCCACCCGCACACGCTCGACCCCCAGCAGCGCCCAGGCCTCGGGGGAGGTGGCGGAGGAAGGCAGGGGGACGGGATGGATCGCGGGCAGCATCTGGCGAGTGTGTCCCCGGTCGGAGGGGCGGTCAATCGCTTAACGACCGCGCGTCCTCGGGCGACGGCGACTACGCCTCGTCGTCGCGCTGGTAGACGTCGGGCACGCCGTCACGGTCGTCGTCACACGCCTCGTCCTCACTGATCCGACGGTAGCGGCGGTTGCGCAGCCGCAGCACGACCGTGGCGAGCAGCGCGGCGAGGACAGAGCCCTCGAGCACCCCGATCTTCACGTACTCGTCGTACGTCGAGGCGAGACCGTACGCGAGGTCACCGATCAGGAGGGAGACGGTGAACCCGATCCCTCCGAGCATCCCGACGCCGACGACGTCGATCCACCCGAGCGACGGGTCGAGGCGTGCGTGCGTGAACCTCGCCATCAGCCAGGTGGCCCCGACGATGCCGAGCGTCTTGCCGACCACCAGACCGAGGACGATTCCGTACGTGATCGTGCTGCGGTTGGCGTCGAGGAGCCCGCTGACTCCGCCGACGTCGACACCGGCGGCGAAGAACGCGAAGATCGGCACGGCGATGCCTGCCGAGATCGGTCGCCAGACGTGCTCGAAGTGCTCGGCGAGCCCTGGGCCGGCCTCCGGGCCGCCCGCTGCCTTTCTGCGCGCCACCGGCACGGTGAATCCGAGGATGACGCCCGCGACCGTGGCGTGCACCCCTGAGGCGTGGACGAGGCCCCACGCGAGCAGCGCGAGGGGGATGAGGATCCAGCCCGAGCGCACCCGTCGCTGCACCAGCACCGCGAAGATCCCGATCGGCACGAGGGCGGCGGCGAACCACCCCACCGCGAGCTGGTCGGTGTAGAAGAACGCGATGATGACGATCGCCAGCAGGTCGTCGACGATGGCGAGGGTGAGCAGGAAGGTCCGCAGCGCCGTCGGCAGGAAGGACCCCAGGACGGCCAGGACGGCCAGGGCGAACGCGATGTCCGTCGCCGTGGGGATCGCCCAGCCGCGCAGCGCCGTGCCCCCCGTGCTGAGGTTGACGGCCACGAAGATCAGTGCCGGCACGACCATGCCACCGACGGCAGCGAGGATCGGGATCGCCGCTCGACGCGGGTCGCGCAGGTCGCCGGCGACGAGCTCGCGCTTGAGCTCGAGCCCGGCGACGAAGAAGAAGATGGCCAGCAAGCCGTCGGCCGCCCACGTGCCGAGGCTCAGGTCCAGGTGCAGCGACTCGGGGCCGATCCGGGTGTCACGCAGCGTCGTGTAGGCGTCGCCGAGTCCGCTGTTGGCGAGCACGATCGCGACCGCGGCGGCGCCGATCAGGAGGAAGCCGCCGACGGTCTCCTGCCGTAGCAGCGCGGCGATGCGCGAGGCCTCAGGCCATGAGCCGCGACCGAGGACGGTGTTCTGGGACAACGGTGCTCCTTCTGGGGTGGTCGAGACGACGCCGACCAGACTTCCCGGCACACCGACACACACTTTACCGGCGACTCGTTGCTTCGCTGAGGAGACCAGGATCACATACCGTCCGGACGGTCGATATTCGATCGCGGCGCCTCCGACACGGTGCTTAGGCTTGACCGTTGTGAAGAGCCTCCCGCTGGACGACCCAGGCACACCGGACCTCCGTTCGGCGGCCCGCTACATGGCGTGGATCCTGCGTGTCCAGGGCTGGACGCTCGTCGGCGCGGTCACGTTCGGGATCACCTGGATGGTCGCCCAGGCGTCGGTGCCCGCCGTCATCGGCGCGGCGATCGACGCGGTGGTGGAGCACGGGTTCGGGCGGGGTCTGGTGCTCTGGTCAGCGCTCCTGCTGCTCGTGGGTGCGATCGGGGCGGCCGCCGGGATCATCCGTCACCGGCTCTCGGTCCAGATGTGGCTGGATGCGGCCTACCGCAACGTCCAGCTGGTCAGCGGGCACTCCGGCCGGCTCGGTTCGGAGCTGAACCGCCGGGTCGCTCACGGCGAGGTCGTCTCCGTGGGTGCGACCGACCTCGCGAACCTCGGCAACTACGTGGACGTCGCGGGTCGCTTCGCCGGCGCGATCGTCGCTTATCTCGTCGTCGCGGTGATCCTGCTCCGCTCATCGACCACGTTGGGCCTCGTGGTGCTGATCGGTGTCCCGGTCCTCATGCTCGCCACCGGCCCGCTGCTGCGCCGTCTGAACCGACGCAACCAGCACGCCCGTGCTCTCCAGGGGGAGCTCAACACGCTCGCCAGCGACATCGTCGCCGGCCTGCGGGTGCTTCGCGGGATCGGCGGGGAGGCGATGTTCGACCGCCGCTACCGCGCCGCGTCGCAGGACGTCCGCAGAGCCGGCGTCCAGGTGGCGCGGGTGCAGTCGGTGCTCGACGCGCTCCAGGTCCTGCTCCCCGGGGCGTTCGTGGTGCTCGTCGTCTGGCTCGGCGCGCGCTACGCCGCGTCCGGGGAGATCAGTACGGGCGACCTCGTGGCGTTCTACGGCTACGCGACGTTCCTGCTGCTGCCGCTGCGCACCTTCACCGAGGCCGCCAACAAGATCATCCGCGGCCACGTCTCGGCGCGGCACGTCATCCGCATCCTCCGCATCGTCCCGAGCGTCTCCGACCCCGCTGACCCGGTCAGCCCGCCCGACGGCGACCTTGTCGACGCTTCGACCTCGTTCGTGGCGAGCAAGGGCCTCTTGACCGCCGTCGTCAGCGACGACCCGCGAGACGCCGTGGCGCTGGCGGACCGGCTCGGAGGCTACGTCCAGCCGGGACGCGACGACGTCGACGCCGTCACCTACGGCGACGTGCCGCTGGGTGCGGTCGGTCGGGACGAGCTCCGGCGCCGGGTCGTCGTCAGCGACACCGCGTCCGCCCTCTTCAGCGGGCGCCTCCGAGACGCCCTGGACGCCGGCCGTGCGACCTCGGACGAAGAGGTCGCGCACGCCCTGACGACCGCCTCGGCCGACGACGTCCTGGAGGCGCTGGACGACGGGCTCGACGGTGAGCTGGCCGAGCGCGGGCGGTCCCTGTCCGGCGGTCAGCGCCAGCGCATCGTGCTCGCACGAGCACTGCTGACCGACGCCGACGTGCTCGTCCTCGTGGAGCCCACCTCGGCGGTGGACTCGCACACCGAGGCGCGGATCGCCCAGCGGCTGAGACGCCACCGCGCCGGACGGACCACGGTCGTCGTCACGAGCAGCCCGCTCGTCCTCGACGTCGCCGACGAGGTCGTGTTCCTCACCGGAGGGCGCGTCGTCGCGAGGGGCGAGCACCACCACCTGATGTCCACCGACCGTGCCTACCGCCAGGTCGTGACCCGAGAGGAGGCCGAGGACGTTGCATGATGCCCTGCCCATCGCCGGCAGCCGAGTCTTCCGCTCCTACCTGCGCCGGATCGGGCGCGACCACCGCCGCGACCTCGTCGTGATCGTCGTGCTGCACGGTGCGGCAGCCGGCGCCGGCCTCGTGGTGCCGTGGTTGATCGGCGACCTCGTCGAGGCCGCGACCGACAAGGGCGGCTACGGCACCATCGACCGGATCGCGATCTTCGTCGCGGTGTGCCTGCTGGCGCAGACCGTGCTCACCCGGTGGGCGCGACTGCGCTCGGCCGTCTTCGGCGAGACCGTCCTGGCCCGGCTGCGCGAGGACTTCGTCGACGAGGCGCTCGGCCTGCCGATCGGTGTCGTCGAGAGCGCTGGGACGGGCGACCTCCTCACCCGGACGTCGCGTGACGTCGACACGCTCGGATGGTCCGTGCGCTTCGCGGTGCCGGAGACCGTCGTCGCTCTCGTGACGGCGGCGTGCACGATCGTCGCAGCGCTGCTCGTCGGCGGCTGGGTCGCCGTCCCGCTCGTGCTGGGCGTGCCCGTCATCTGGGTGGCCTCCCGGTGGTACCTCGCGCGTGCGCGCGCCGGCTACATCCGCGAGCACGCCTCGTACTCGCGGATCAACACCACGCTCGCCGAGACCGTCGAGGGTGCTCGCACCGTCGAGGCCCTCGGGCTGGGCGCGCAGCGCAGCGAACGCATCGACGCCGACATCGCGGAGTCGTACGCGGCCGAGTCCTACACCCGCAACCTCCGCTCGGTGTTCTACCCCGCGGTCGAGATCGGCTATCTGGTGCCCGTCGTCGCGACCCTGCTCGTCGGGGGATGGCTGATGGCGCAGGGGTCGATCACGCTGGCCCAGATGACGGCGGCGGTCCTGTACGTCCGGTTCCTCATCGACCCGGTCGACCGCATCATCAGCTGGATGGACACCCTCCAGGTGGGTGCGACGTCGCTCGCGCGCCTGCTGGGCGTGGCGGAGGTCCCGGACGACCGGGTGCCGACCGGTCGCACCCCTGCAGGCGAGGAGATCGAGCTCGACGACGTCCGGTTCTCCTACATCGAGGGCCGAGAGGTGCTCCACGGGGTGGACCTCGAGCTGGCGGCGGGCGAGCGGCTCGCCGTCGTGGGCCCGTCGGGCGCGGGGAAGTCGACGATCGGCCGCCTGATCGCGGGCATCCAGGGTCCGACGAGCGGCGCGGTCACGGTCGGCGGGGTGGGGGTCACCGAGCTCGAGCTCGACGACCTCCGGCGCCGGGTGGCGCTGCTGACGCAGGAGCACCACGTCTTTGTCGGCACCGTGCGTGACAACCTCCAGCTTGCCCTGGAGGACGGGGGTACTGCCGCCGACGACCGGCTGTGGGCAGCGTTGGACGCCGTCGGTGCGCGCGACTGGGTCGCGCAGCTGCCGCACGGCCTCGACACGATGGTCGGATCCGGTGGGCACCGGCTCACCGACGCCCAGGCGCAGCACCTGGCGCTGGCGCGCGTCGTCCTGACCGATCCCCACACGCTCGTGCTCGACGAGGCCACGTCGCTGATCGACCCGCGCGCTGCCCGCGCCCTCGAGCGCTCGTTGAGCGCGGTGCTCGAGGGACGCACCGTAGTCGCCATCGCGCACCGCCTCTACACCGCGCACGATGCCGACCGCGTCGCCGTCGTCGAGGACGGCGCGATCACCGAGCTCGGCAGCCACGACGAGCTGGTAGCCCGCGAAGGGTCGTATGCGGCCCTGTGGAAGTCCTGGCAGAGCTAGCGACCACGTGGGGTGCCTGTCAGGGCGGGTAGGGGCCGTGACTGCGCCGCGGGCTCTAGGCTGGGCGGCACGAGGGCGCGCGCGACACCGAGGAGGCCCGACCGATGGACGCTGTCGACCGGGAGATCATCGGGCACCTGATGCGCGACGGGCGGGCGACCTACGCCGAGATCGGGTCAGGTGTCGGGCTGTCGGCGCCCGCGGTCAAGCGTCGGGTCGACCTGATGCGGGCCCGCGGCCAGATCACCGGGTTCACCGCCCTCACCGACCCGGCGGCGCTGGGCTGGACCACCGAGGCGTACGTCGAGATCTACTACGACGGCAACGTCTCCGTGGCCGAGCTCAAGCGCAACCTCGCGGCCATCCCGCAGATCGTCGGCGCGTGGACGGTGGCCGGCCACGCCGACGCGATCGTGCACGTGATGGCGACGAGCATGACCGAGATCGAGCAGGTCGTGGAGCGGATGCGGGAGCACGCGCGGGTCGAGCGGACACGCAGCGCGATCGTGATGTCGCGGCTGTTCGAGCGCCCGCGCTCGCGGTGAGGGCCCGCCACCGTCCTCCCGACCCGCGCGCCCCTCAGGGGGTGGTGGTGGCTCAGGCGTCGGCGGGCATGAGGAGCCAGGCGACGAGGTAGACGAGGATCATGGATCCCAGTCCGAGCAGCGTCAGGACGACGAACCCCAGCCGGACGACGGTCGGGTCGACGCCCAGATAGCGGGCCAGTCCTCCGCACACTCCTCCGATCCACTTGTCGTGGGTCGTGCGGGCGAGCTGCTTGGAACGGTTCATCGGGGGTCCTCTCGGTCGTCGGAGGACCGCGTGAGGTCCTCCAAGGTGAGTGTGTCGGCAGGGACGGTGTCGGTGTTCTCGGCCGGGTCGTCGTCGTCCGGCTGCTCGGCAGCGCCCGGCGTGGGGTCCAGAGTCGTCGGTGGCGCCACCGCGGTGCGCTGCTCGCGCTGCCGCCGACCCGCCTGGCGCGCGGCGATCAGCGTCGCGACGAGCCCGACCGTGCCGAGGGCGACAAGGAGCAGGGGGGCCGCCACCGCGAGGGTGGCCGGCTCCCAACCGGCGTACCACATGCCCCACAGGGCGCCCGCGACGAGCACGAACGCGAGCGCGACGAGGGTGACGGCGTCCAACGGATGACGCTTCATGAGCGGATCACCTCCACGTCACCGAGGGAGACGTCGATGCTGAGGATGAGGTCGGGGAGCGAGGTGTCGTCGCGCACGTCCAGCGACGTCTGCACGCCGCCGCGCTGGTAGCCGAGGGCTGTGATCGAGCCGGCGCCGACGGAGGCGTCGAGGTCGATGTCGAGGGTGGCGGGGACGTACACCCTGACGCCACCCAGACCGACCTCCAGCTCGAGCCGGCGCCCGTCCAGGGCCGCGGGGTCGGAGACCTGCCGCAGGTCCACCACGACCTCGCCCGTCCCGACCGCGTAGCCGGACCTCAGGTCCGCCGCGCTGGTCGGCACGGTCTCGATCCGGCCGGCGTCCAGGCGTGGGATGACGGTGGAGACAGCGAGGACCATGACGGCGAGGATGGCCGGCAGGATCAACGGACGAGCGTTGCCGAACACCGTGCCGATCAGCATGCCCAGCGCGAGTGTGCCCGTCGCCGCCGCGGCGTAGACCGACGGCGCGAGGTCGCCCTGGGTGGCGACGAGCGTGACACCGGTGACGATGAGCATCGCCGAGAGGGTGATGACGGTCAGCGTCCCGCGGTCGTGCCGCGGGTTCGGCCGCTTGGGCGGCTTCACCGGGGCGGGTTGAGGAGCGGAACCCCACGCTGGTCCGGGTGGTCCTGGCGGCACAGGAGGCACGGCGGCGTACGACGGGGCTCCGGTCGGCGCGAAGGGCGTCGGGGTCACCGGCGCCGGAGCGGTCGGCGCCCACGGCGGAGGAGCGTACGAGGGCGCCGGCGGAGGCGGCACGTTCGGCGGCGGCGTGACCGAGGAGGTGCCGGAGTCCCGCCGCTCCTGGTACTCGCGGTAGCCGACCCACGCGATGACGACCAGCGCCGCGACCCACAGCGGGCCGATCTGCCATCCCCAGCCCCAGGTCCACGTGACCGCGATCAGCCCCGCGGCCCCGAGACCGACGAGACGGATCTGGGGCTCGCTGTCGCCCAGTCCCAACCATCGCTTGAGATAGCTCTCGCCCGTCCGCTCGTCCGGAATCAGGATCCATGAGGCGACGTAGGCGATGACACCACCGAACCCCACGAGGGTGAAGACCGCGAACAGGATGCGCGGGATGACCGGGTCGATCCCGAGCGTCCGCCCGATGCCCGCGCACACCCCGGCCACCATGCGTCCGCTCTCGGTCCGCCGGATGTCGGTCAGCGAACCGGTGGTCGGTGGTCGGGCCGCGCCCTCGGGCGCGGTGCTCGAGCCGGTCCCGAGGCTCGCCGGTGGTGTCACCGGGTCCTCGGGGCGTGAGGTCGTGTCGTCCATGGCTCCATCCTGCTCGGCTGCTGTCACTTGGAGTATGGGTGAGACCCCTGGTCCGCACCCGGTCCGCGCCACACCGCCCCAGGGTCGCTCAGGGGTCGATCCGGCTGGTCCGAGACCAGCCCCGCGTGTGACGATCGACAGCGTGACCATCAGTGCGACACCGGTGAGACGGCTCTCTCGATCCGCGAGCCCCCGCGTTCTCGGCGGGGTGGCGCAGGGACTCGCCGACCACCTCGGCGTCCCTGTCCTGTGGGTGCGGCTCGCGTTCGTCGTGGGCACGCTGTTCCAGCTCGCCGGCGTCCTGGCGTACGTCGCCTTCTGGGTCTTCGTCCCGCTGGGGAGCGCCGATGGCTCGCCCGGGCTGGCCAGTGCGACCCGCCGCGGGCTGCGGCTCGACGAGGACGAGGCGACACCGCCGTCGAACAGGATGACCCTGCAGACCACCGCGCTCGTCGTGCTCGGGGTCGGCGTGGCATGGTTCGTCCTGGGCAGCGACAGGGTCTCGAGCCTCGTCTTCCCCGCTGTCCTGGCGATCGCCGGCTTCGCGCTCATCTGGCGCCAGGCCGACGACCGGTTGCTGCGCCGCTGGGTCAGGGTGACGTCAGGATGGGCCGCCGTGCTGAGGATGGCGGCCGGCGCCCTGCTGGTGCTCATCGCCTACGGCGTGTTCGTCGCGCAGCTCGGGGGCGGTCTGGGGTCGGCCGCCCAGCTGCTCGCGGCGCTGGTCGTCGCCGTCGCCGGCGCCGGCCTGCTGCTCGGGCCGTGGATCGTACGCCTGGTCAGTGATCTCGCCGCCGAGCGGCGCGAGCGCGTGCGGTCGCAGGAGCGGGCCGACGTGGCGGCCCACCTCCACGACTCCGTCCTGCAGACCCTGGCGCTGCTGCAGAAGAACGCGAACGACCCGGCGCAGGTCGCGACGCTCGCCCGGCGTCAGGAGCGGGAGCTGCGCGACTGGTTGTACGGCGAGCCGGCCGACGACGATGGCTCCACGCTACGGACCGGCCTGGTCGCCGACGCCGCCGAGATCGAGACG
>NZ_JARBCJ010000095.1:0-12702 GCF_028803055.1 Mumia sp. | reverse complement strand
AGCATCCCGAGCGCGACCACGGTCGGGACGAGTGCGGAACCACCGTAGGAGATGAGCGGCAGAGGGATGCCGATGACCGGCAGCATGCCGAGCACCATCCCGATGTTGACGATCGTCTGGACCATCAGCCAGACGGTGATCCCGGCGGCCGCGAGGCGGCAGAACGGGTCGCGCGCCCGTCGCGCGATGCGGAAGCCGACGTAGGCCAGAAGGCCGAAGAGCAGCAGCACGCTGAGGGCTCCCACCAAGCCGAGCTCCTCGCCGATCACGGCGAACACGAAGTCGGTGTGGGCTCCCGGCAGCGAGCCCCACTTCTGCCGGCTATATCCGAGCCCTACCCCAAACCACTGGCCGGTCGCGAGCCCCATCAGTCCGTGGGCGGCCTGGTAGCCGCTGTTCTGGGCGTCGGCGAAGGGATCGGTGAACGAGGTGATGCGCTGCAGACGCTCTGCGCTGGAGCGCACGAACACCAGGACCACGGCACCGATGCCGAGGAGCGAGACCAGGAAGAGGCGTCCCGGAAGTCCGGCGACGAAGAGCAGGCCCAGGATGATCGCGAAGAGCACGAGCGCCGTACCGAGGTCGCGCTGCAGCACGACGAGCATCGCGACGAACCCCGTCACCGGCAGCATCGGCAGGAGGACGTGCTTCGGCTGGTGCAGCAGGCGCTGCTTGCGGGCGAAGAGGTCGGCCGTCCACAGCACGATCGCGAGCTTCGCGACCTCCGACGGCTGGATGAGGAACGGGCCTCCGAAGTCGAGCCAGTTCTGGTTGCCACGCACCTCCTCGCCCAGCGGGGTGAAGGTCAGGCCGAGCAGCACCAGGGCCAGCAGCAGCAACGGGTAGACGCACCATCGCATCGCGCGCAGCGGCATCTTCCACGCCACCAGGCCCAGCACGAGGGCCGCCACGAGGAAACCTCCCTGGCGGGCGGCGATGGCGTAGGGACTTCCGTTGTTGAGCTGGGAGGTGACCGAGCTGGCGCTGAGCACCATCACCATGCCGAAGCCGATGAGCAGGCCGGCGACCGCCAGCACGAGGTAGTAGGAGGTCAGGGGCTTCTCGAGGGTGTCGCGCAACGTCGCGACCCACGTGTGCCTGCCCGACCTCGCCACCGGTCGCCTCCCGCTCGTGTGCTCGTCGGGCGGCGGCGGTCTCACCGTCGCGTCGCCGCGTGCCTGGCCACGGCTGCGGCGAAGGAGTCGCCTCGCTCCGCGTAGCTCGTGAACTGGTCCAAGGACGCGCACCCCGGGGCGAGCAGCACCGTGTCGCCCGGCCGGGCGAACCGCACTGCCGCGTCCACGACGCGATCCATGAGCACATCCTTGCCCGCATCGACCTCGACGACCGGCACCTCCGGCGCGTGTCGCCGCAACGCGTCCCGGATCACGGCGCGGTCGGCGCCGATCAGCACCGCCGCCCGCAGCCGAGAGCCCGTGCGCTCGACGAGACCGTCGAACGTCGTGCCCTTGGCCTGTCCGCCGGCCACCCAGACGACCGAGGGGTACGCGAGGAGCGACCCGATCGCCGCGTGCGGGTTGGTGGCCTTGGAGTCGTCGACGAACGTGACGCCGTCGACCTCCGCGATCTGCTGGATCCGGTGGGCTCCGGGCTGGTAGGCCCGCAGCCCGTCGCGCACGGCGACGGGCGGCACCCCGTGGGCACGGGCGAGCGCGGCGGCCGCCAGTGCGTTGGCGACCACGTGAGGCGCGGGCGGCTCTCCCGCGGGACCGGCGAGGTCACCCAGCGTGGCAAGCTCTGCGGCGCTGGTCGTGCGCTCGGGGACGAAGGCGCGGTCGGCGAGCACGTCGTCGACCATGCCGACCATCCCGACCGACGGCACGCCGAGGGTGAACCCGATCGCGCGCGCGCCTTCCTGCACGTCGGCGTCGCGCACCAGACGCTCGGTGGCCGGGTCGTCGACGTTGTAGACGCACGCCCGCTCCACGTGCTCGTAGATCCTGCCCTTGTCACGGGCGTAGTCGGCCGGGCCACCGTGCCAGTCGAGGTGGTCGTCGGCGACGTTGAGCACGGCCGACGCCTCGCAGGCCAGGGATCGGGCGAAGTGCAGCTGGAAGCTCGACAGCTCCACGGCCAGCACGTCGTAGCCTGCGGGGTCCATCACCGCCTCGGTCACCGGGACCCCGATGTTGCCCACGGCGGGCGCACGGAGCCCGGCGGCAGCGAGGATCGACTCGAGCATCTGGACGGTGGTGGTCTTGCCGTTGGTGCCGGTGACCGCGAGCCAGGGTGCCGCGCCCGGTTCGCGCAACCGCCACGCGAGCTCGGGCTCGGACCAGACCGCGACGTCGCGGGCCTGCGCCGCCTCGGCGACGATCGGCGTGCGAGGTGGCAGTCCCGGGAACGGAACGAGGAGAGCGGCCCCGGCGGGCAGGGTCGCGGTCGCACCCGGACCCAGCCGCACCTCGGCCCCGAGCACCTCGAGGATGCCCGCCCGCTCGCGCAGGAGGTCGCCCTCGCCGTCGTCGAGGATGGTGACGCGCGCACCGACCTGCACCAGGGCGTCCGCGGCGGCGTAGCCGCTGGCGCCCAGGCCGGCGACGACGGCGTGCACCCCCTCCCACGAGTCGTGCCGTCCGAGGTGGTCCACAGAGGGCTCGGCGGTCACAGTCCGCTGACCCACTCGGAGTAGAAGATGCCCAGGCCGAGCGCTACGAAGAGCCCGCTGATGATCCAGAACCGGACGACGATGGTGATCTCGGCCCACCCCATCAGCTCGAAGTGGTGCTGCAGCGGCGCCATCCTGAACAGCCGCTTGCCCCCCGACATCTTGAACCACCCGACCTGGAGGATCACCGACAGCGTGATGATGACGAACAGGCCGCCGAGGACGAGGAGGAGGACCTCCGTACGGGTCATGATCGCGAAGCCGGCCATCGCGCCGCCCAGCGACAGCGACCCGGTGTCGCCCATGAAGATCTTGGCCGGTGAGGCGTTCCACCACAGGAAACCGAAGCAGGCGCCGGTGAGGGCGGCCGCGACCACGGCGAGGTCGAGCGGGTCTCGGACGTCGTAGCACTTGGGGCCGGGGTTGAAGGCGCACGACTGGTTGCTCTGCCAGAGGTTGATCAGCATGTAGGCGCCGAAGACCATCACGGACGCTCCGGTCGCGAGACCGTCGAGACCGTCGGTGAGGTTGACCGCGTTGCTGGTGCCCCAGATCATCACGAGCACCCAGATGACGATCAGCGCGGCGGGGACGGTCCACCCGGGGATGTCACGGATGAACGAGATGCCCTCGGAGATCGGGGTCCGACCGTTCGCGTCGGGGAAGCTGAGCGCGAGCAGGGCGAAGCTGAGCGCGACGAGCGCCTGCCCCGCCAGCTTTGCCTTGGACCGAAGACCGAGGCTGCGCTGCTTGATCACCTTGATGTAGTCGTCCAGGAACCCGACCAGCCCGAGCCCGACGAAGAGGTAGAGCAGCAGGACCGCTGAGGCCGACGGCACGCTCCCCGTGATCAGCTTGGCCAGCGCGTAGGCCAGGACGACCGAGATGATGATCACCAGGCCGCCCATGGTCGGCGTCCCGCGCTTGGTGTGGTGCGAGGTAGGACCGTCGTCGCGGATCAGCTGCCCGTAGCCCTTGCGGACGAGCAGACGGATCGCCAGCGGCGTGCCGAGCAACGTGCCGATCAGCCCGAAACCGCTGGCGATCAGAATGGCCCTCATCGACCGTCGTTCCCTTCGTCGTCGCGTCCTCCGCCGTCCTCGGGCTCGGTGCCCGCGACTCGTTCGTGCTGCGCCGGTGGCGAGAGCAGCGCGTCAGCCACCCGCTCCAGACCACTCGCGCGAGAGGCCTTCACCAGCACGATGTCACCCGGGCCGGCGTACGTCCGCAGCCACGCGACGGCGTCGTTGACGTCGTCGACGGCGACGGACGGAGCGCCGGCGGCGAGCACCGCCTCGTGGATCGGGCGTGCGCCCGACCCGACGGCGACCACGTGGGTGACACCGAGGTCCGCGGCGAGACTACCAACGTCGGAGTGGGCACGGTGAGACGCATCGCCGAGCTCGAGCATCTCTCCGAGGACGGCCACCACTCTCCCCTCTCCCCGCATCGCTGCCACCGCGCGCAGGGCGGCTGCCGTGGACTCCGGGTTGGCGTTGTAGGCGTCGTTGACGACCACGAGGCCGTCGTCGCCCACGAGGCGCTCCATCCGCCACGCCGAGCGCGTCGTGGCCGCACCGAGGGCGTCGCTCACGGTCGGAAGGTCCATGCCGACCGCGAGTGCCACCGCGGCCGCCGCAGCAGCGTTGGAGGCCTGGTGAGCACCGAGCAGCGGGACGTGGACCCCGACGCTCTCGTCGCCGGCGACCAGCCGGAAGCGAGGCTCGCCGTCGGGTCCGACGGCGAGGTCGCGCACCGCCACGTCGGCGTCGTCGGACATGCCGTAGGTCACCACCCGCGCCCTCGTGCGTGTCGCCATCGCCGCGACGGTCGCGTCGTCGGCGTTGAGCACCGCCACACCCTGCGGAGGAAGCGCTTCCACGAGCTCGCCCTTCGTGCGCGCGATCGTCTCCACCGACCCGAACTCACCCAGGTGGGCCGACCCGACGCTGAGGACGGCGCCGACGTCCGGGCGGGCGATCGCACACAGCTCGGCGATGTTGCCCAGCGCTCGCGCCCCCATCTCGACGACGAGGAACCGGGTGTCGGGGTCGGCGCGCAGCACGGTGAGCGGCACCCCCAGCTCGTTGTTGTAGTTGCCTGCGGTGGCCACGGTCGTCCCCGCACGGGTGAGGACCTGCGCCAGCAGGTCCTTCACACTGGTCTTGCCCTGCGACCCGGTCACCCCTATGACCGTGCAGCCGTCCAGCCGGTCGCGCACGTCGGCCGCGAGCGTGCCGAGCGCTCGGGTCACGTCGTCGACGACCACGCAGGGGCCGTCGACCCGGCGCTCGCCGAGGACGGCGGCGGCACCCGCCCGCAGCGCCGCGGGCGCGTATTCATGACCGTCGACGTGCTCGCCCCGGACGGCGACGAAGAGCCCTCCGGACGCGACGTCGCGCGAGTCGAGCGTGGCGGGGCCGGTGACGACCACGTCGTCGGAGTCGTAGGCCGTACCGCCGACGAGGTCGGCGACGCGGGCGAGCGAGGTCGCGATCACCCGTCTCTCCTCTCCCGGTCACGCAGCGCCTCGGCGACGACCTCGCGGTCGTCGAACCGGTGCACGACGTCGCCCACGACCTGTCCGCTCTCGTCGCCCTTGCCCGCCACGACGACCGTGTCGCCGGGCCGGGCGTCGGCGACGGCGTGGGCGATGGCCGCCCGTCGGTCGCCGATCTCGACCAGCGTCGCGGTGGCCCCGCGGAGGATGGCGTCCTGCGCCCCGGCCAGGATCGCGGCCCGGACCGCGGCCGGCTCTTCCGTGCGCGGGTTGTCGTCGGTGACCACCACCACGTCGGCGAGCTCAGCAGCGACGGCGCCCATCAGCGGGCGCTTGCCGGGGTCGCGGTCGCCGCCGGCGCCGACCACGACCAGCAGCCGCCCGGGGCCCAGCCCACGCAGGGACGCCAGCACCGCTCGGAGGGCGTCCGGCTTGTGCGCGTAGTCGACCAGGGCGACGAAGTCCTGACCCACGTCGACGGGCTCCATCCTGCCCGGCACGCCGGTGCAGGCGGCGATCCCGGCCAGCGCGTCGTCGACCGCACGGCCGGTCGCGGTGACGGCTGCGAGGACGGCGAGCGCGTTGGCGACGTTGAAGCGGCCCGGCAGGCCGACGACGAGCGTCCTCTCCTGACCGTCCGGTCCGACGACCTCTGCGGTCGAACCGGAGGGGGTGCTCTCCAACGACGCGACGCGCCAGTCGGCCTCCTCGCGCCCGTCCACCGAGACCGTGGTCACCGGGAGGGCGGTCTCCGCGGCCAGCCGACGGCCGTACGGGTCGTCCACGTCGACGACGGCGTGGCCGGCGTGCTCGGGAGTGAACAAAGACGCCTTGGCCGCGAAGTAGTCCTCGACGTCGGCGTGGAAGTCGAGGTGGTCGCGGCCCAGGTTGAGAAAGACCGCGACGTCGTAGACGACACCGTCGACGCGGTGCAGCGCGAGGGCGTGGCTGGAGACCTCCATCACGACCGCGTCGGCCCCGTGGTCGCGCATCACCGCGAAGAGCGCGTGCAGCGCCGGGGCCTCGGGAGTCGTCAGCGCCGAGCTGACCGGACGGTCCTCCAGGAAGGCGCCGGTCGTGCCGATCACGCCCACACGGTCGCCGCACGCCCGCAGCGCAGATGCCATCAGGAAGGCACTGGTCGTCTTGCCCTGCGTGCCCGTGATCCCGATCGTCGTCACGCTCTCGGCAGGCCAGCCGTAGACGTGCGCAGCGACGCGACCGAGCACCTCTCGGGGGTCGTCGACGCGGAGGACGGGCACGTCCACGCCGGCCTCGGAGAGAAGGTCGGCACCTGGCCCGTCGGTGAGCACGGCCACGGCGCCGGACGCCACGGCGTCCGCGGCGAAGCGCCCCCCGTGGGTTCGCATGCCCGGGAGCGCGGCGTAGAGGTCGCCGTCCCGCACGTCGCGCGACGACAGGGTGACACCGGTGACGACGCCTCCCGTACCGCCGACGAGGGTGGCGCCGACAGCCTCGGCGAGATCATCGAGAGCGACCGGGACCACCGAGGGCGGTCGCGTGTCGAGAGGGGTGAGAGGCTCAGAAGACATCGCAGCCGAGCGTATCGAGTCTCACCACTTGACCGGCGTCCTGGGCGCACGCGACCCGCTCGGCGCGATGCCGTAGCGCTGCAGGGACTGCTGCATGATGTCTCGGAAGACCGGGCCTGCCGTGCCGCTGCCCGATCCTCCCCCCTGCGGGTTGTCCAGCACGACGTAGGTGAGGAAGCGCGGCTTCTCCGCGGGCGCGAACCCGATGAACGACACGGTGTTCTCGCCGCGCACGTACCGCCCGGTGTCGGGGTTCACCCGCCAGGCGGTGCCGGTCTTCCCGGCGACCCGGTAGCCGGGGATCGACACGTTGGGCGCCGACCCCCGCGGCGAGGTGACCGCCTCCATCATCGTCGTGACCATCGACGCGGCCTCGGGCGAGACGACCTCACGGGACTCGGGCGCCTTCCGCGGGACCGTGGTGCCGTCGGCACGACGGACCTCGGTGACCAGGGTCGGGCTGGTGTAGCGGCCGCCGTTGGCGATCGCTGCGACCGCGGCGGTCTGCTGCATCGCCGTCACCGAGATCCCCTGACCGAACGAGATGGTCGCGTGCTGCGCCCTCGACCACCGCTCCGCCGGGGTGAGGATGCCTCGCGACTCCGAGGACAGCCCGACGCCCGTGGGCTGACCGAACCCGAACTTCGTCAGGTAGTCGTGCATCGTCGCGTCGTCCATCTGCTGGGCCAGGGCGATCGTGCCGAGGTTGGACGACTTCGCCACCACACCCGCGGCGGTGAGCCGCAGGCGTCCGTGGTCCCACCAGTCGCTGATCGTGAACCCGTCGAGACGCAGCTCGCTGGGCACCCGGACCTTGGTCTGCGGCGTCACGAGACCGGCGTCGGCGAGCGCGGCCATCGTGACGACCTTCTGCACCGAGCCCGGCTCGTAGACGTTCTGCACGGCGCGGTTGTTCATCGACGCCGGCGTGACGGTCGAGCGGTCCTCGGCGTCGAACGTCGGGAGCTGCGACAGCTGCAGCACCTGCATCGTCTCGAGGTCGACCGTGATCGCGACGCCCCAGTCGGAGTCGCTCGCGCGCACGGCCGCGGCGAGACGCTTGTCGGCGTACCACTGGAGGTCGCGGTCGATCGTGGTCACCACGTCGGCGCCAGGCACCGCCTCCTTCATCGTCTGACGCGCCAGCGGGATGCGTACCCCCTTGGGGGAGGTCTCGTAGGTCGCCTTGCCGTCGCTGCCCGTCAGGTCGTCGTCGAACGCCTTCTCCAGCCCGCTGGTGCCCTCGCCCGTCTCACCCGAGACCAGGCCGATCAGCGTGGCGCCGAGAGTGCCACCGGGGTACGTCCGGACCGCGTCGCGCTCCGTCGTCACACCGTTGAGGAGGCCAGCGTCGGCGAGCTTCGCCATCGCGCTGCTGGCCTGGTAGGCCGGGACCTTGCGGGCGACGTAGACGAACTGCGTCCCCTCGCGTCGCAGCTTCGTCACCGTGTCGAAGTAGTCGACGCCCAGCTCCGCGGCGAGGATGCTCGCAATCTCGGTGGCCGGCTTGGCGGTGAACCTCGGGTTGGCGATGATCGACTGCGCGTCGAGCGAGGTGGCCAGAGGTTCACCGTCGCGGTCGAGGATCCGCCCACGGTCGGCGTGCAGCACCGTCGGCTGCACCGTCTCCTTCAGAGCACGCTCGGCGTACGCGTTCGCGTCGACACCCTGGATCTGGAAGAGGCGGCCGGCGAAGATCACGAGGAGGGTCGCGACGACCACGAAGCAGAAGCGCGCACGGTTGCGGACCGCCGGACTCACTCGCGGGCTCCCACGGCGGCCGGCGACGGCCCTCCGACCCCGGAAGGGCTCTCGCCCCGGGCGGCGGGCTCCGGGTCGCCGACGACCTTCCCGTCGGAGAGTCGCAGGAAGACGGGAGTCGTGTTGGGCACCATGCCGAGCTCTGCGGCTCGCTCCGCGAGTGCCGCCGGGGTCGCACGCTCCTCGACCTCGAGGGACAGCTGGGCGTGCCTGCTCTGCAGCGTCTCCGCCTCCTTCTCCAGCTCGGCGAGCTGGAAGGCGCCGTTCTGCATCGAGGTGTTGAGGAGCAGCAGACCGACGAGCCCACCGGCGAGCAGGGTGACCACGAGGAGCACGAAGGGCGCGCGCGGCGAACGGGGGCGAGCGGCCGGGACGACGCGCAGGGGACTGCGCGTCGGCTGCGGACGACCCGGCGCCCGGCGCGGAGCGCTGTGGACGACACTCATGCTGCCTCCTTCACTCGCTCGACGACGCGAAGCCTGACGGGCTTCGCGCGGGGGTTCTGCTCGATCTCGGCCTCCGACGCCGTCTCGGCGCCGCGGGTGACGAGTCGGAACCGGGGCTCGAGGGCCTCGGGGACGACGGGGAGTCCTGGCGGGACGTCCAGCCGGGTGACCTTCGCGAACGCCTGCTTGACGATCCGGTCCTCGAGGGAGTGGTAGGCCATGGACACGACGCGACCACCGAGGCCGACCGCGTCCAGCGCGGCCGGGACAGCACGCCGGAGCACGCCGAGCTCGTCGTTCACCTCGATGCGCAGTGCCTGGAAGGTCCGCTTGGCGGGGTTTCCGCCGGTGCGCATCGCCGCCGCGGGGAGGGCCTCGCGGACCAGCGCCACCAGTTCGTCGCTCGTGCGCAGGGGTGCTTCGGCCCGCCTCCGTACGATCGCGTCGGCGATCCGCCCCGCGTGCTTCTCCTCGCCGTAGGTCCGCAGGATGCGGGCCAGGTCGTCCCGGCTGTAGGTCTCGAGGACCTCCGCCGCGGTCGTCCCCTCACTCCCCATGCGCATGTCGAGCGGAGCAGGGCGGGAGTACGAGAAGCCGCGCTCGTCGAGGTCGAGCTGCATCGAGGAGACGCCCAGGTCGAACAGGACGGCATCGACGTGGGAGCGCCCGGCCTCGGCGATCGCCTCCTCGAGCTGGTCGTACACCCCCTCGAAGAAGGTCACCCGGTCTCCGAAGGGAGCGAGGCGCTCGCGAGAGCGCCGGAGGGCCTCGGGATCACGGTCGATCCCGATCAGCTGCACGCCGGCGAAGCGCGACAGCACCGCCTCCGCGTGCCCGCCCAGGCCCAGCGTCGCGTCGACCAGGACCGCGTCGCTTCCGGCCAGGGCGGGCGCGAGGAGCTCGACCGTCCGATCCAGCAGCACCGGTACGTGCTTCGTCTCACCCATGCGTCCCGGCCCCGGGACGTCCGACCACCATCTCGACCCCTCGTTCCGTGTGGTTCAGCGTTGTGTGCGCCTCGATCCGCTACCCGTGCGGTCTGATCGCGGGTGGTTCGTCCGGCCAGGTCCCTGGCCGCTTGCCCTGGGAAGTCACCTCTTGGCACCGGGGAAGTGGAGCCAGGAGGTGGAGCAAGCGGCCCAGAGGCCTCGACGGACGAGCCTCTAGAGCAGTCCCTCGATCACCTCCTCCGAGAGGGTCGCGAAGCTCTCCTCCTGCTCGTCGGAGTACTCCGCCCAGCGTGCGGCGTCCCAGATCTCGACCCGCTCCATCGCCCCGACGACCACGCAGTCGCGGTCGAGCCGGGCGTAGTCACGCAGAGGTCCCGGGACGGTGATGCGGCCTTGCTTGTCGGGAACCTCGTCCGAGGCGCCCGAGAACAGGACGCGGACGAAGTCGCGAGTGGCCTTGTTGGTGAACGGCGTCTTGCTGATCCGGTCGCTGAACTCCTGGAAGCTCGCCTGCGGCCAGACGTAGATGCAGCGGTCCTGCCCCTTCGTCAGCACGAGACCCTCCGTGAGCCGGTCGCGGAACTTGGCGGGGAGGAACAGGCGACCCTTGTCGTCGAGTCGAGGCGTGTATGTGCCGAAGAACATCGCACCGCACACTCCCTCGTCTCGCGCCGCCGAACCGGACACCCGAGGACCCGAAAGTCGATGACCGGCTGTTGCTCCACTTTGCGCCACCATACTCCACAACGCACCACGAATGCCGATCTTGCACGTCGGCGCGCCCTCCTGACGCCGTCGCGCACGAGAGGGCAGGTCAGGCGTCGATGCCTCGCGATCGCTGGAATCCCAGGCACTCCCCTGGCCGTGGCGCAGAGGATGGGGAAGAGTGGAGGAGAAGTGGAGGACGAGAGCGCGCGCTCCGCGTTCCGAGGTGGCCCGTTGGGACGCGCGGGTAGTCTCGGAACCTCCGGGGGGTGATCGCGTCATCTCCCGACCGAGCCCCGCTGGAGCCCCAGGAGACTGCCGTGACGACGACACCTCGCCGAGAGCCGGCCGCCCCTCCCGCGCCGGACCAGACCGACGAGCTCGTCGTCGCCGCGCAGCGTCTGGTGGACAACGTCGGGACGGTGATCGTCGGCAAGGCCGACGTCGTCCGCACCGCCGTCATCGTGCTCCTCGCCGGCGGACATCTCCTCCTCGAGGACGTCCCCGGAGTCGGCAAGACGATGCTCAGCAAGGCGCTCGCGCGATCCATCGACGGGTCGATGCGGCGGATCCAGTTCACTCCCGACCTACTCCCCAGCGACGTCACCGGCTCGTCGGTCTGGGATCCGGCGACCCGCACCTTCGAGTTCCGGCAGGGCGCGGTGTTCGGCAACGTGGTCGTCGGAGACGAGATCAACCGCGCGTCCCCCAAGACGCAGTCGGCGCTCCTGGAGTGCATGGAGGAGCGTCAGGTCACCGTCGACGGCACCTCGTACCCGCTCGACGACCCGTTCATGGTCGTCGCCACCCAGAACCCGCTGGAGATGGAGGGCACATACCCGCTGCCCGAGGCGCAGCGTGACCGGTTCATGGCCCGCGTGGCGATGGGCTACCCGTCCGCCGATGCCGAGGCGGCGATGCTGCGCGAGCACGGCAGCACCGACCCTCTCGCCGACCTCGTCCCGGTGACCGACGTCAAGCAGGTGGCCGACCTCGTCGCCACCGTGCGCACCGTCCACGTCGCGCCCGCCATCGAGAAGTACGCCGTCGCGCTCACGACCGCGACCCGCTCCTCGCCCCGCCTGCGGCTCGGCGCCTCCCCGCGCGCCACGCTGCACCTCGTGCGTGCGGCTCGCGCACGCGCTGCGCTGGAGCGGCGTCCGTACGTCCTGCCCGACGACGTCTCGACCCTGGCCGTCCCGGTGCTCGCTCACCGTCTGCTCCTGTCCCCCGACGCCGTCGTCGCGGGTTGGCAGGCTGCCGACGTCGTCCGCGAGGTCCTGTCCGACGTCCGCGTGCCCGACCCTGGGCGATGACGTGCGCTCGACGCTCGGTGCTCTGACGTCGCGCGGCCGCGCGTTCCTGGCCGCGGGGACCACCGTGGTGCTCGGGGGCATGTTCCTGGGACTCGACCTCCTGGTCCGCATCGGCGCCCTCGCGCTCGCGCTGCCGCTGCTGGCGGTCATCGCGGTCGCTCACAGCCGGAGCACGGTGGGCGCCAGCCGCGAGGTGTCGCCGGCGCGGGTGCCTGCGGGCACGGACGTCGACGTGTCGCTCGACCTTTCCGGCCGTGGTCGAGGCACGTCGGGCACCCTCCTCCTGGAGGACCGGCTGCCCGACGCCCTGGGGGGCGACCGCCGCTTCGCCGTCGACACGGTCGGAGCGCGGTGGCAGTGCCCGGCCCGTTATCGACTGGTTCCTCGGCGGCGCGGCTTCTATTCCCTGGGTCCCCTGTCGGTCCGGGTCGGAGACCCCTTCGGCTTCCTGTCCGTCCGCAAGACCTTCCACACCACGACGCCCCTCGTCGTCACCCCCACCATCCACCCGCTCGGCCGGCTGTGGGCGGGAGGCGTGGGGACCGAACAGGGAGAGCACCGGGTCCGGCTCGGCTCGAACGGACGCCCCGATGACGCCTCCGTACGCGAGTACCGCATCGGCGACGACCTCCGCCGCATCCACTGGCGCACGACGGCGCGGACCGGCGAGCTGATGGTCCGCCGCGAGGAGGAGGGTCGCCACGCCGACGTCACCGTCTACCTCGACACCCGCCGCCACGTCCACCGCCCTGGCTCGGACGGCTCCTTCGAGTGGGCGGTGTCGGCAGCCGCCTCGGTCGTCGCCCACTTCGCCGGCAACGGGTGGGACGTCCGTCTGATCA
>NZ_JARBCJ010000094.1:0-12708 GCF_028803055.1 Mumia sp. | reverse complement strand
TCTTCGGCTGGCTCATCGCCGTCTTCGACCGCGCGTCCAACCTGCTGCTGCGGGCCCTGCGCATCGAGCCGGTGCACGACGTCGAGCACGCGGCGACCGTACGAGACCTCGCGCACATCGTGGCCGACTCCCGCGAGTCCGGTGACCTCTCGCCCCACCTGTCGGTCCTGCTCGACCGCATCCTCGACTTCCCTCACCGCGATGCCGAGCACGCGATGATCCCGCGCTCGCGTGTCGACACCTTGGGCCCGTCCGCCTCCCTGGCGGAGGTGCGCGCGAGGATGAGCCACGGACACTCCCGCTACCCCGTTCTCGGCGCGGACCAGGACGTCTTGGGTGTCGTCCACCTCGAGGACCTGCTCGTGCGCGACCGGGAGGATGCCCGGGCGAGCGCCGCAGACCTGATGCGCCGGCCACTGTTCGTGCCGACCTCCATGACGCTGCCCAACGTGCTCGACACCATGGTCGAGGGGAGCGAGCAGCTGGTGTGCGTGCTCGACGAGTACGGCGGCTTCGTCGGCGTCCTCACCTCCGAGGACCTCGCCGAGGAGCTGGTCGGAGAGATCGCCGACGAGCACGACCCCGTGGACGTCTTCGTCGAGTCCGTCGGTGACGGCATCTGGGTCACGGCCGGGGACCTGCCGCTGGACGAGCTGGCACGTCTCGTCGACCACGTCGTCCCCGATGGCGACTTCGAGACTGTCGCCGGCCTCGCGATCGCCTACCGAGGCGCGTTCCCCGAGGTTGGAGACTCGGTCGACGTGGTCCTGCCGCCAGACCCCGCCGAGCTCGCTCTCGACGACGACCCGCCGCGTGCTGTCCTGCGCCTGGTGGTGCTCGACGTCGGGCGCCACGTCCCGTCCCGACTGCGCGTGCAGGTGCTCGCGCCTCGTACGCCGGAGGTCGACCGATGAGCAGCCAACCCTGGGTCGTCGTGGCGGCGACCGTCGTCATCATCGCCCTCAGTGCGTTCTTCGTGGCGGTCGAGTTCGCTCTGCTGGCGGCCAAGCGGCACCGACTCGAGGATGCGGCGGCATCCAGCAGGTCGGCGCGCGCCGCCCTGCGCAGCTCCGCCGAGCTCACGATCGTCCTGGCGGGCTCGCAGCTCGGGATCACCGCGTGCACGTTGGCGCTCGGCGCCGTCACCAAGCCGGCCGTCCACCACGCGATCACCCCGGTGCTCGAGGCGTGGGGCATGCCCTTGTGGACCGCCGACGTCGCCTCCTTCGTGCTGGCGCTGGTGGTCGTGACGTTCCTCCACCTCGTCGTCGGCGAGATGGCCCCGAAGTCGTGGGCGATCGCGCACCCGGAACGCTCGGCGATCGCGCTGGCGATCCCCATGCGTGCGTTCATGACCGTCTTCCGACCCGTGCTGATCGGGCTCAACGCACTGGCCAACCGGTGCGTGCGAGCCGTGGGCGTCGAGCCGGTCGACGAGGCGGCCTCCGGTCAGGACCCGCGCGCACTGCGCCAGCTGCTCGAGCACTCGGCGAACGTCGGTGCGCTCGACGCGTCGTACTCGGCCCAGCTGTCGGGCGCCCTGGACCTCGACTCGACGACCCTCGGAGACCTGGTGCGCGACGCCGGCTCGACACCCACCTCCGTGCCGCGGGGAGCGACCGTCGCCGACGTGCAGGACGCCACCCGGCGGTCGGGGCACCTGCGCCTGCTCCTCGGTGACGGCGCAGACCTGCGTGAGGTCGTGCACGTCCGCGACACGTTGGACCTGCCGGCGGACGCTCCGGCCGCTCCGGTCGCTCGGCCGGTCCTCGCGCTGGCGGCGACGACGCCGCTGTCTCGAGCGCTGGCGCAGATGCGCGAGGGGCGCAACCACCTGGTGGTCGTGACGGGGCCGGACGAGAGCGCCGTCGGTGTCATCACCCTCGCCGACGTCCTCCGGATGCTGTTCCCAGGGACCGCGGTGGCGTGAGCGTCACCGTCACCGGACGCCGAAGACGCGGACCATCAGCGGGGTGTCCGCCCAGACGTGCGGGGCGACCGCGTGGTACGCCCACGCATGCACCCAGACGTTGCCCGTCCGTACGGTGAGCAGCGCCTTGAACATGCCGGGCAGCAGGTACTGGAGGACCAGGAGAGCCACGGACAGGACCGCCGCCGTGACCGACCGGTAGTCGGTCCAGCCGTCGAAGGCGTGGAGCGCGGCGTACGCCAGACCTCCGCAGACGACGGCGGTGGCGGCTGAGCCGCTCGCCCTCAGGACGAGGGGCACCACCAGCGCGGTGACCATCACCAAGGTCGGGAGCACCGTCCCCAGGAACGAGACGATCAGGGCGATCACGGATCCGACCGCCATCTGCCGGCCGGTGAGCGCGAAGAACGCGGCCCCGAACACGAGCATCTGGAACGCCGACTCCCAGACGAGGACGATCAGCACCACCCGGACGTCCGTCCGGCGGTCGTGGGAGTGGAACCACCGACGATCGAGCGATCCGCGCCGGGCGAACCACCAGAGCGGGACGACGACGTACGCAGTCACGTTGAACGTCACCCACGCCAGCACCGACCCCACCGTGGGTGTGGCGTCGCTGCTGTGGATCGATCCCGCCAGGTGGGAGCTGATCGCCGTGCCTCCGATCTGCTCGCCGAGCACGGCGCCGACGATCTGAGCGACGACGGCGTACCCGGCGAGGAGCAGAAGATCGCCACGTGCCCGCGCTCGACCGGCCATGTCGCCGCGACCGGCCATCAGCCGGCCGGGGTGGCGCCGCGTGAGAAGGACGACGACGACGGAGAGAAGGGCGAGGTCGACCGCCACCACCGTCGTCGCGGTCAGCCTTTCGGCGGTGCTCCACGGCGCGTGGTGCCCGTCCCCCAGAGGGAGAGGGTCCCCTCCGAGCAGCACCAGGACCACCGCCGAGGCGATCCAGGCGGCCGCGGCAGCAGCGATCCACCGTCGGGGGTGGGTGAACACCCCAGGAGCCGGTGGGGCTGAGGTTTCCTGGCTCATCGGAGTCTCCCCGGCAACGTAGTAGTACGACCGTGCTAGATCCTGACCATCACAGGTGTGCTAGAAAATGTCAATGCCGAGGACCATCGACAGGCGGGAGCGTCACCACGCGCTGGGGCGAGCGGTGTGGCGGGTGATCGTGCGCGACGGCCTCGACCACGCGTCGGTGCGCAACGTCGCCGCCGAGGCAGGCCTGTCGACAGGGTCGCTCCGGCACTCGTTCGGATCTCACTCCGAGCTGCTCGGGTTCGCGCTCGAGCTGGTGGGTGACCGCATCGAGCGACGCATCGTCGGCGTCGACAGGAGTGTGGGCCCGCAGGTCTTCGTTCCGGCGATGATCGAGGAGATGCTGCCGCTCGACGACGAGCGCCGGGCCGAGTGCACGGTCTGGATCGCCTTCGCCGTCCGGTCGCTGACCGACCAGCACCTCGCGGAGCAGCGGGCCCTGACCAACCGCCGGCTGGAGCAGGCATTCGGATCGATGGTCGACCACCTGGCCGGTGCCGGCCTGCTCGGCGCGGGGCGCGACCCTGCCCTGGAGGCCGAGCGGCTCTCCGCGCTCGTCGACGGGCTGATCGTGCACGGGCTCCTCGCGACGACCGACGACGCAGGACGGATGTCGCGGGCGGTCGTACGCGCGCACCTCGCCGATCTCGCCACACCCCCCGCTGCGACACCGTGAGCTCCTCCTCGTCGCGGGGAGCCGCGTCTGGGTCGCTCGCCCTGGTCCGGACGGCGATACTTCGGCCATGACCGAGAACCGGCCCGTCACGACGTGGCTCACCGACATGGACGGCGTCCTCGTCCGCGAGGAGGACGCGATCCCAGGCGCTGCGGAGTTCCTCCGCCGGCTCACCGAGTCGGGCTGCAAGTTCCTCGTGCTCACCAACAACTCGATCTTCACCCCTCGGGATCTGAGTGCGCGTCTCCGCGCGTCAGGGCTGGAAGTGCCAGAGGAATTCATCTGGACCTCTGCGCTCGCGACCGCCAAGTTCCTCTCCGACCAGCGCCCGGGCGGCAGCGCGTACGTCGTCGGCGAGGCGGGCATGACCACGGCGCTGCACGAGGTCGGCTACGTGCTGACCCGGTCGCGCCCCGACTACGTGGTCCTCGGCGAGACGCGCACGTACTCCTTCGAGGCCATCACCGCCGCCATCCAGCTGATCGTCAAGGGCGCTCGCTTCATCGCCACGAACCCCGACTCCACCGGCCCGTCGCCGGCCGGCCCGCTCCCGGCGACCGGGTCCGTCGCTGCCCTGATCACCCGCGCGACCGGTGTGGCTCCGTACTTCGTCGGCAAGCCGAACCCGCTGATGATGCGCAACGCCCTCAACCGCATCGAGGCTCACTCCGAGACCACGGTCATGGTCGGCGACAGGATGGATACCGATGTGGTGTCGGGGATCGAGGCCGGCCTGCGAACCGTCCTCGTCCTCACCGGCTCGACCCGTCAGGAGCACATCGAGCGTTTCCCGTACCGTCCGACACGCGTCGTCGAGTCGATCGCCGACCTCGTCGACGACGTCGTCCCGCCCCCCAACGACCGGAGTGACCATGAGTGAGCGACGCACGATCCTGGACCCGCACGACCTCTACCGCGCGTCGGACGACCGCTACGCCGGCCCCGACGACGGCGGGCTCGCGTCGTTCCGCCGCTGCGGACGCTCGGGCCTCCAGCTGCCGGCGGTCTCGCTGGGCCTGTGGCACAACTTCGGTGACGACAAGCCGCTGGCCACCCAACGGGCGATCCTTCGCCGTGCCTTCGACCTCGGCGTGACGCACTTCGACCTCGCCAACAACTACGGACCCCCGTACGGCGCGGCGGAGAAGAACTTCGGGCGGATCCTCGCCGAGGACTTCGCGCCGTACCGCAACGAGCTCGTGATCTCGACCAAGGCAGGCTGGGACATGTGGCCCGGACCGTACGGGTTCCTCGGCTCCAGGAAGTACCTCCTCTCCAGCCTCGACGACTCCCTGCAGCGGATGGGTCTCGACCACGTCGACATCTTCTACAGCCACCGCTTCGACCCGCACACCCCGCTGGAGGAGACCATGGGGGCGCTCGACGCCGCGGTCCGTGCCGGCAAGGCGCGCTACGTCGGGATCAGCTCGTACGGCCCGGAGCGCACCCGCGAGGCGGTCGAGATCCTCCGCGGTCTCGGGACCCCGCTGCTCATCCACCAGCCGTCGTACTCGATGCTCAACCGCTGGGTCGAGGACGGGCTCCTCGACGAGCTGGAGGACGCCGGCGTCGGGTGCATCGCCTTCTCGCCCCTCGCGCAGGGGGTCCTGACCAACCGCTACCTCGACGGCGTCCCGGCCGGGTCGAGGGCCGCGGAGGACAAGTCGCTCGACCCGCAGATGATCGAGGAGAACCTCGCCCACGTCCGAGCCCTCGACGGCATCGCCCGGGAGCGGGGCCAGACCCTGGCGCAGATGGCGATCGCGTGGGTGCTCCGGGACTCGCGGGTGACCTCCGCACTCGTCGGCGCGTCCAGCGTGACGCAGCTCGAGGACAGTCTCGGCGCGCTCAAGACGCTCGACTTCGACGACGACGAGATCCGACGGATCGACGAGCACGCGGTGAACGGGAATCTCAACATCTGGGCGGGCTCGAGCGACGCCTGAGCCTCCTGCGGTGACGATCTTCGACACGTCCGTTATCCTTTTGTGATGGAACCCCCCCGTTCGTGGCCCGATCTGCCCCGGACAGCACCTGGAGCAGCACCACGGTGAGAGTCTTCGTCACAGGCGGCACCGGAGTGATGGGTCGCTCCGTGACCGCAGCCCTCCAGGGCGCCGGTCACGAGGTCGTCGCCCTCGCCCGCAGCGATGACAATGCCGCGACCCACCGGGCGCGTGGCATCGCCTCCGTCCGGGCGAGCCTGTTCGACCGCGCTGGTCTCGTCGACGCCATGCGAGGCTGCCAGGCCGTCGCCAACCTCGCCACGCACATGCCCGTCGGCACCACCGGCATCAGGCCCGGTGCGTGGAAGTCGAACGACCGCATCCACGTCGAGGGCTCTCGCAACGTCGCCGAGGCCGCAGCGGAGGCCGGTGTCACGAGACTGGTCCAGGAGAGTGTCTCGTTCGTGTACGCCGACCACGGCAACCGGTTGATCGACGAGGACAGCCCCATCGCCGTGTCGTGCGCCGCGGAGCCCGTCGTCCTTGCCGAGACCCACGCCGACCAGTTCGCGTCAGCGCACCGGGCGGCCGTGGTCCTCCGGTTCGGGACGATCGTCGGCGACGACGCGGTCACCCGGTGGCGTCTGGCCCGCGCGCGCGCCGGCCAGGCGGTCGGCATGGGCAGACCGCAGTCATGGACCCACGTCGTCCACCCTGACGACATCGGGGGCGCGGTGCTCGCCGCCCTCGACGCGCCGTCGGGCACCTACAACGTCGGGGCGGAGCCAGTCCGTCGCAGCGAGCTGGTCGCTGCGTTCGCCGAGGCGGTGGGGCAGGAGCAGGCGGGGTTCTACCGACGCCTCGTGCTCCGTCTCGGCGGGGACCGCCTCGAGTGGCTGACGCGGTCGCAGCGGGTCAGCTCCGAGCGGTTCCATCGCGCGACCGGATGGACACCCGCCCACCCGCGGTTCGACGCCGGGTGGCTCGCACCGATGGTGATGGAGGCCGCGAGTGCCTGAGGACGCCCCTGGTCCTGACCGGACGTCTCCGCAGACGTCCGATGTCCGCACGGCCGAGCAGGCGCGCCAGCGACGTCTCCGAGCAGCCCGCCTGCTCGGAGACATCGTCCCGGCGACGACCCGCGACGAGACCGCCGAGGGATGGAGCGAGCGCGAGGGCGGCCGTGACGAGGAGATGCGCCGAGACGTCCCGCCGCACCACGGCGGCTGACTGACGACCTTCGTCGGTCAGGCGTCGGGCGTGCCGCTCGGGCGGTTGCTCGGTCCGTCACTCGGGCGGTTGCGGCCTTCGCGGCTCAGGCGCAGCTCGTCCCGGATGTCGCGCAGCAGCGCCACGTCCTCGGGCGGGGGCGCGTCGTCGCTCGGCTTGGCGAACCGCTCTCGGAACCTGTTCATCGGCAGCACGATGAGGAAATACAGCACCGCGGCGATGATCAGGAAGTTGATCACCGCGGTGATGAACGCGCCGACGTCGACGAACGTGTCCTTTCCGGAGCCGGTGAGCTGGAAGCCCAGCCCGTTGGCGTCCGTCCCACCGATCGCTGCCAGGAGGGGATCGATGAAGGACGCGGTGAAGGCGGTCACCAGCTGGGTGACGGCTGTGCCCATGACGACCGCGACCGCGAGGTCCACGACGTTGCCGCGCATGATGAACTCTTTGAACCCTGCGACCATCCCGGCCATGCGGAGCCTCCCGTGAATGCGGTGGTGTGACGCACCAACCTCACCACAATCGGCCCCGCTGGGGCGACCCGTCGCGCCCCTCAGACGACCACGGTCACCGACAGGTGCCAGGAGACGCCGGCACCGGAGAGCGTCCGCGCGGTCGTCGCATCCACGGCGAGGACCAGCACGGCGCGGTCGTCGCCCTCGGCCGCGGGGAGCGCTGCGACCTGCGCTCTCCGGGCGAGCACTCGTGGCGGCGCGCTGCCGCGGGGGTCGGTGCCCACCACGTCCACGCTGTCGCCCACGCGCACCGGCGTCACCGTCGCCGGGTCAGCGAGCCGCACGCTGACCAGGGCGGTGCCACGACGGTAACCCTCGAGGAGACCAGGCCCGACGACGGAGAACCGGGTGAGGACCGCTCCGTCCGGGACCGGAGCCGCGACCACACGTCCGTGCGCCTCCTCGAGCGACGAGAGCGCCTCGGCAGGCGCGAGGTCGGTGGGCACCGCGACCTGCTCGACCTCGCCAGGGCCCAGCCGGCTCCCGGACCTCAAAGTCTCTGTCGCAACCAGGACCGTCGCGGTCGGACCGGGATCAGGGCGCGCCGCGTGGATGGCCACGAGGACCGACGCCGCCGCGCAGGCAGCCGCGAGAGGGCGGCGGTGAGTCCGGATGCGACGGCGCCACGGTCCCAGGACGTCGAGAAGGCGCGAGGCGGGCATGACCGCACTCTGGCGCGACGACGGTGGCGCCCGTCACCACCGTCCACAGCCGCCGACAGTCGCGCACCCCGTCTCCACAGGGAGACGGGGTGCGGACGAGGCGGTCGGGTCAGGCGGTCGTCTTGGCGGGGCTGGTGGTCGACGACGAGGTGCTCGACGAGGAGGTGCTCGACGAGGACGCGGTGTCGGTCGTGGTGCTGGACGACGAGCCGCTTCCCCCGTCGCTCGACGAGGACGACGGTGTCGCCGGTGAGGCGCTCGAGGAGGTCGAGCGGCTGTCGTTGCGGTAGAACCCGCTGCCCTTGAAGACGACACCCACCGCGTTGAACACCTTGCGCAGGCGTCCCTCGCAGGACGGGCACACCGTCAGGGCGTCGTCGGTGAAGCTCTGCTGCACCTCCAGCGGTTCGCCGCAGTCGGTGCACTGGTACTGGTAAGTCGGCACGGTCGTTCCTTCTGGCGCTCGCGCGTACGGCCGCCCCGGGCGGGCAGCCGTACCGATTCCAGCGCCCATTGTGCGGGGCGCCACCTGGGAGAACAACGTCGGCCCCACCTGAGATTCCCTGGCGCCCCGCTACGCTGGTTCTCTGATGACCGAGTGGTTACTCCTTCTCACCTCCTTCCTCCTCATGCTCGCCTGCGGCGTCTTCGTCGCCGCCGAATTCTCCTTCGTCACCGTCGACCGGCCCTCGGTCGAGCGCGCCGCCGCCGCCGGCGACAAGCGGGCCGTGGGTCTGCTCGGCGGGCTTCGGACGCTGTCGACCCAGCTGAGCAGCGCCCAGCTGGGCATCACGATCACCAACCTGGTGATCGGCTTCCTCGCCGAGCCGGCGATCGGCCAGCTCCTGCGCGGGCCGCTCGAGGGAGCGGGGATCACCGGCGGTTCGCTGTCGGCGACGTCCTACCTGGTGGCGCTCCTGCTCAGCACCTTCGTCACGATGCTCGTGGGCGAGCTGATCCCCAAGAACCTCGCGCTCACCGCGCCGATGGCCACCGCTCGTGCCGTGCAAGGCCTTCAGCGCGGGTTCACGACCGCGATGGCGCTGCCCATCCGCGCTCTGAACGGGTCCGCCAACGCGCTGCTCCGCAGCATCGGCATCGAGCCGCAGGAGGAGTTGCGGTCGGCGCGCTCGCCGTACGAGCTCAGCTCGCTGGTGCGGCGGTCGGCCGACGAGGGCGCGCTGGACCGTCCGACGGCCGACCTGGTCGCCCGGTCGATCGAGTTCGGTGACCGCACGGCCGCCGACGTCCGGACGCCACGGGTCCGGGTGAAGTTCCTCGACCGCCGCGACACCGCGCAGGACCTCGTCGACGCCGTGCGGTCCTCAGGGCACTCGCGCTTCCCGGTGATCGGCGAGAACCTCGACGACCTCGTCGGCGTCGTCCACGTCAAGGACGCGGTCTCCGTACCCCCCGACCGACGGCGCACGGTCCGCCTCGCGGAGCTCGCGTCGCCCGCACTGACGGTCCCGGACTCGATCGAGCTGGATCCGCTGCTGGTCCTGCTGCGCGAGCAGCGGCTCCAGATCGCGGTCGTGCTCGACGAGTACGGCGGGACCGACGGCGTCGTGACGCTGGAGGACCTCGTCGAGGAGCTCGTCGGCGACATCTCCGACGAGCACGACCGCGCGTCGGCGCAGCTGCGGTCACGGCCCGACGGCACCTGGGTGCTGTCGGGGATGCTGCGTCCCGACGAGGTGCGCGCGCAGACCGGCGTGCCGTTGCCGGAGGGCGACGACTACGAGACGGTCGCCGGCCTGATCGTGCAGCACCTCGGCCGACTGGCGACGGTCGGTGACGTGGTCTCGCTCGTGGTGCCCGTGGTCGCGGGCGAGCAGGTGACCACCGTCGCGGTCCGGCTGCGGGTCGACCGGATGGACGGTCGTCGGATCGACCGCGTCATCCTCGTCGTCGACGCGGACCCGGTCGACGACGACGAGGAGGACGGCCGATGAACCCCCTGCTCGCGATCCTCCTCGTCATCGTGCTGCTCGCCCTCAACGCGCTCTTCGTCGCCGCCGAGTTCGCGTTGATCTCCGCGCGCCGCACCCAGCTGGAGCCGAAGGCGCGCGCGGGCTCGAGACCCGCCAGGCTGGCGATCCGCGCGATGCAGCGGGTCAGCCTCGCGATGGCCGCCGCGCAGCTCGGCATCACGCTCTGCTCCCTCGGGCTCGGTGCCGTCGGCGAGCCCGCCATCGCGCACCTGTTCGAGCCGCTCTTCGAGGCGCTCGCCGTACCCCACGCGCTCGTCCACCCGATCTCTTTCGTGATCGCGATGGCGATCGTCACCTACCTGCACGTCGTGCTGGGCGAGATGGTCCCGAAGAACATCGCACTGGCCGGTCCCGACCGGGCCGTGCTGTGGCTCGGACCGTTCATGCTCGGGATGATCTGGTTGCTGAAGCCGTTCGTCGTCGCGCTGAACGCGATCGCCAACGGTGCCGTCCGCCTGGCCCGTCTCGAGCCGAAGGACGAGGTCGGCAGCACCTTCACCTCCGACGAGGTCGCCGGTCTGATCGACGAGTCGCACCGCGAGGGTCTGCTCGACTCCGAGGAGTACGAGCTGGTGTCCGGAGCGCTCGGCTTCGAGGCGGGCACGGTGGAGCGGGTCCTGCTGCCACGCGGCGAGCTCGTCGCGGTCCCGGTCGGGGCGACCCGCGCCGACGTCGAGGAGGCCTGCGCCCGGACGGGCTACTCGCGCTTCCCGGTGACCGACTCCCACGACGCGCTCGTCGGCTACCTGCACATCAAGGACGCGCTCGAGGTCTCGGAGGCGACACGCCCGATCCCGGCGAAGTGGATCCGCCCGCTCGGCTCCGTACGCCGAGGGTCGCGGCTCTACGACGCTCTCCGCCTGATGCAGCAGAGAGGCGCCCACATGGCCCGTGTGGTGGGCGACGACGGCGCCGAGCTGGGGGTCGTGATGCTCGAGGACGTCCTCGAGGAGCTGGTCGGAGAAGTCCGCGCCGAGGTCCGTGACCCGTCCCGCCGTGCCGGCGGAGGGACGTGAGCGGCACAATGCACAGGTGCGTGCCCTGGCCCTGCGACTCCGTCCTGTCCTGACCCGGCGCCTCGTCGTGGTCGTCGCGATCGTCCTCGCGGTCGCTCTCGTCGCGATGGCGGCGGTCGCCGTGGTGACCGTGCGTCGGCCGTTCCCCGACCGCACCGGTTCCGTCCAGATCCCCGGGCTGAGTGCCGAGGTGGAGGTCCTGCGTGACGACCGCGGCATCCCGCAGGTCTATGCCGACACCGCCGAGGACCTGTTCCTGGCGCAGGGCTACGTCCACGCGCAGGACCGCTTCTTCGAGATGGACTTCCGTCGCCACGTCACGGCCGGCCGGCTTGCCGAGCTCTTCGGCGAGTCGGCTCTCGAGACCGACAAGGTCGTACGGACGATGGGCTGGCGGCGGGTCGCCGAGCAGGAGCTCGCCAAGGTGTCGCCGTCGACGCGTCGCTACCTCGAGGCGTACGCCCGTGGTGTCAACGCCTACGTCGGCGATCGCGAGCCCGCGGCGCTGGGCCTCGAGTACTCCGTCCTCGCGCTCACCGGTCCCGACTACGAGCCGGAGCCGTGGACACCGGTCGACTCGCTGGCCTGGCTCAAGGCGATGGCGTGGGACCTGCGCAGCAACATGGGCGACGAGATCGACCGGGTGCTCTCGACCGAGAAGCTGACCCGTTCGCAGGTCGACACCCTCTATCCGGGCTTCCCGTTCCGCCGGCACGACCCGATCGTGACCCGGGGGACGGTGGACGGTGACGCGTTCGACCAGTCGGCTGGTCGCCGACGCAACGCCGACACCGACCGCGCGGAGGCGGCTCCGGACAGCGCGGACGCGGTGGCGGCCGTCGACGAGTCGTCGTCGGTCTCCCCCGCACTCGACGCCGACGGCCTGAAGGACCTCGTCGGGTCGATGCGGGGTGTCTCCCAGGTCGCCGCGGGCCTTCCGACGTTGCTCGGCTTCGGGGAGGGGACCGGCTCCAACGCGTGGGCGGTCTCCGGCGAGCGCAGCGCGACGGGCCAGCCGATCCTGGCCAACGACCCCCACCTGGCGCCGAGCATGCCCGGCATCTGGCACCAGATGGGCCTGCACTGCCGCGTGGTCGACGACGACTGCCCGTTCGACGTCGCCGGATTCACGTTCTCCGGCATGCCAGGGGTGGTGATCGGCCACAACGCCGACATCGCCTGGGGGTTCACCACGATGTACGCCGACGTCACCGACCTCTACGTCGAGCGGATCGAGGGTGACCGCTATCTGTACGACGGCACGTGGCGTCCGCTGATCCGCCGGACGGAGACGTTCGAGGTCGCGGGCCAGGACGAGCCGGAGACGATCACCGTCCGCGAGACCCGGCACGGCCCTGTCCTCTCCGACGTCGACGAGACGCTCGAGGACGTCGCCGAGCGGGAGGGAGGCGGGACGGAGTTCGGCGTCTCGCTGCAGTGGACCGCCCTCACACCGGGACGCACCATGGACGCCGTCTTCGGCATCGGCAAGGCCAGCGACTGGGCAGGCTTCCGCAAGGCCGCTCGCCACTTCGCCGTGCCGTCGCAGAACCTCGTCTACGCCGACCGCTCGGGCAACATCGGCTACCAGGCGCCGGGCTCGATCCCGATCCGGGCGCGCGGCGACGGTCGGTGGCCGGTCCCGGGCTGGGACCGGACGTACCGCTGGAAGGGCTTCATCCCGTACGCCGAGCT
>NZ_JARBCJ010000093.1:0-12796 GCF_028803055.1 Mumia sp. | reverse complement strand
CGCTGGTCGCCGCGTTCGGGCCACCTGCGGCCACGGCGAGCGGACCGGGACACTCCGGTGACGCGCCCTACCGCGGCAAGGTGATCTCGCAGCTGCGACACATGACACTGGAGCAGAAGGTCGGTCAGCTCTTCGTCATCGAGGTGGCCGGGCGCGACGCCTACGCGCCGAGCGACGCAGCGAAGGCGATCAACCGGCGGATGTACGGCGTGGACACCCCCGCCCAGGCTGTCGCGAAGTACCAGCCCGGCGGCGTCATCTACTACACGACACGCAACAACGACGAGAACATCGGCGACCCTGCGCAGGTCGCGACGTTGTCCAACGGCCTTCAGCGTGCCGCGTTGTCCCTGCCGTCCCGCATCCCGCTGCAGATCTCGGTCGACCAGGAGGGCGGTGCACTCGTCGCCCGCTTCGGGCCTCCCGCGACCCAGATGCCCGGCAACATGGCGCTCGGTGCAGGCCGGTCGACACGAGATGCTCGACGCTCGGCCGAGGTCATCGGCACCGAGCTCGATGCCGTCGGGGTCACTCAGGACTACGCTCCCGTCGCCGACGTCAACGTCAACCCCAACAACCCGGTCATCGGGATCCGGTCGATCGGGTCCGACCCGGGGCTGGTCTCGCGTCTGGTCGCCGCCCAGGTCCGCGGCTACCGTGCCGGCGGGGTCTCCGCCGTCGCCAAGCACTTCCCGGGGCACGGCGACACCGCCAAGGACAGCCACTTCGGTCTCCCCGAGGTGACGCACGACCGAGCCGAGCTGGAAGCGATCGACCTCCCGCCGTTCCGGGCCGCGATCGACGCCGGGATCGAGTCGATCATGACGGCGCACATCGTCCTGCCGGCGATCGACCCCGGTGTGCCGGCGACCATGTCGCACAAGATCCTGACCGGTCTGCTGCGCGAGGAGCTCGGGTTCGAGGGCCTCATCGTCACCGACGCGCTGGACATGCAGGGCGCCACCGCGACCTACCCGCCGGACGTCGCGCCCGTCCGCGCCTTCCTCGCGGGAGCCGACCAGCTGCTCGTGCCGCCGCAGATGGACACCGCCTACAACGCCGTGCTCGACGCCGTCCGCAGCGGCGAGATCAGCAAGCAGCGTCTCGACGAGTCGGTCTACCGCATCCTGCTGCACAAGCACCGCCGCGGGATCTTCGGTGACCCCTACGTCGACCCGGTGGCGGCCACCCACGTCGTCGGAGCCCCCGAGCACGTGGCCGACGCCCAGGCCATCACCGACCGGACGACCACCCTGGTCAAGAACGACGACGCGCTCCTGCCGCTCACGGCCGGACCTCGTCGGGTGCTCGTCGCCGGGTGGGGAGTCGGGACCACACAGACGATCGCGAACGCGGTCGCAGCACGGGGGGCGACCCCCCAGGTCCTGGAGTCGGGGACGACACCGACGGCCGCCGCGATCGCCAACGCCGTGACAGCAGCGCGAGCGTCCGACCTCGTGGTGGTGACGACCAACAACGCCTACGGCTTCAACCCGGACACCGGCCAGCCGACCGCGGCCGCGGTGGCGCAGACCGCGCTGGTCCGGGCGCTGCTGGCGACGGGGACGCCGGTCGTGGCCGTGGCGGTCCGCAACCCGTACGACGTCGCGTCGTTCCCCGCGGCGCCCACCGTGCTGGACACGTACGGGTACACCGCGCACCAGATGGACTCACTGGTCCGCGTCATGTTCGGCGAGCTCGAACCCACCGGGAAGCTTCCGGTCTCGATCCCGCGGGCGGACGGCACGGGCGACCTGTTCCCGTTCGGGCACGGGCTGGGCTACTGACGGGAGCGTCTGCGGCTATCGGTCCGTGTGAGGCTGTCCCCGCAGGAGGGGCAGCCGGACCGTGACGCACAGCCCACCGGCAGGCCGAGGGGCGAGGGTCAGAGTGCCAGCGTGCGCGCGGGCGATGTGCTGGACGATCGCCAGGCCGAGGCCGACCCCGGAGTGGTCGGCGTGGATGCGATCGGTGCCGCGCCGGAACGGCTCGGCCAGTGTCGCGACGAGCTGCGGGCTGAGCAGCTCGCCGGTGTTCTCCACGGTGAGCAGCACGCTGGCGGGCTCGACTCCCGTGGTCACCTGCACGTGGCCGTGCGCCGGCAGGTTGTGGACGATCGCGTTGTGGATGAGGTTGGTGGTCAACTGCAGCAACAGCGTGGGCGAGCCGCTGGTCGTCGCGACGTCACCGGAGGTCTGGATGCTGACGCCGCGCCGTTCCGCGAGCGGGAGCAGGGTCTCGGTGGCCTCTTCGGCGAGCAGCGACAGGTCGACAGGCTCGTGGGTGAAGGAGCCCTGGTCTGTGCGGCTGAGCAGGAGCAGGGCTTGGGTGAGCTCGATCGCCCGGGTGTTGACTGCCGAGAGACGTTCCACGAGCTCCCCCGTGTCGCGGCTCGGGTCCTTCCGAGCGAGATCGAGGAGCGTCTGCGTCACCGCCAGCGGCGTACGCAGCTCGTGCGAGGCGTTGGCCGCGAACCGCTGCTGCTCGGCGACGTGCGCCTCGAGTCGTCCCAGCATGGTGTCGAAGGCGTCGGCGAGCTCACGGAACTCGTCGTGTCGACCGTCGAGGTCGATCCGGTGCGAGAGCTCGCCGGTCGCCGCCCGACGCGTGGCAAGGGTGATGCGGGTCAGTGGAGCGAGCATCCGACCGGCGAGGAACCAGCCTCCGGCGAGACCGACCAGGAGCAGGACCGCCAGTGCTTGAGCAGCTCTCGGTGCGAAGGCTTCCAGCAGGTCGGAGCGTGTGGGGGTGAAGGGGCCGGGGCCGAGGTTCGCATGGTCGGGCACATAGCGCAGGAGGAACACCCAGACCGTGGCGAGGAGCAGGGCACCGGCGACCATCAAGAAGCCGGCATAGCTGAGGGTGAGCTTGAGCCGCACGCTCATCCCGGGCGCCCTAGCCACCGCGTGCTCCCTCGCGCCCCACGTGCGTCTGCGTGTCGAGGCGATACCCGACGCCGGGAACCGTGGCGATCAGCCCGGGTTCCCCGAGTCGCTTGCGGAGGCCGGAGACGGTGATGCGTACGGCGTTGGTGAACGGGTTCGCGTTCTCGTCCCACGCCCGCTCGAGGAGCTGCTCCGCGCTGATGACGCCACCCTCGGCAAGGACGAGGATCTCGAGGACGGCGAACTGCTTGCGGGTGAGCGGGACGTAGCGGCCGTCTCGATAGACCTCGCGGCGGAACGGGTCGAGTCGGAGGCCGGCCACCTCGTGCACGGGCGGTCTGCTGTGCGCGCGGCGACGATCGAGCGCCCGCAACCGCAGCACCAGCTCCCTCAGCTCGAACGGCTTGGTGAGGTAGTCGTCGACACCCAGCTCGAACCCTGACGCCTTGTCGTCGAGGCGGTCGGCGGCGGTGAGCATGAGGATCGGTGTCCCGGCCCCGGAGTCGACGATGCGCCGGGCGATCTCGTCTCCGGACGGGCCGGGGATGTCACGGTCCAGCACGGCGATGTCGTAGGCGTTGACGCTGAGCAGCTCCAGAGCGGTGTCACCGTCGCCCGCGATGTCGGCGGCGATCGCCTCCAGCCGGAGGGCGTCGCGGACCGCCTCCGCCAGGAACGGCTCGTCCTCGACGACCAGTACGCGCATCCTCCGATGGTAGGGAGTGGGCACCTATCGCCGCCGTATCGAAATCTGCGTACGCCCTGACAACACGCCCTTTCCTTGACTGGCGGCATGTCCCGTACCCAGGAACCGCGAGCGGCAGCGCGCCGCACCCGATCGATCCTCCTCACGGTCACGGTCGCGGCCGCGGCTGCCGCCACCGCCGCGCTGTGGGTGACCGTTCTCGGCATCCCGCAGACCGGCGTTCCCGCGGAGACCCGTGCCGTCGGCGCGAGCGGCAGGATCGCCGAGGGCGCGTCCGTCCTCGCCGAGATCCCTGCGGTGACGAACCTCGACCCAAGGCTCCGTACGGCGCTTCGCCGGGCGGCGACCGACGCGGCCGACGACGGTGTCGAGCTCGCCGTCAACAGTGGATGGCGCTCGTCCGACTACCAGGAGCAGCTCTTCCGAGAGGCCGCGGAGAAGTACGGCTCGGACGAGGAGGCCAGGCGGTGGGTCGCCCGGCCCGGGGCCTCGGTGCACGAGGCCGGGGACGCTGTCGACATCGGTCCGTCGACGGCCACGGCATGGCTGGCCGAGCACGGCGCCTCCTTCGGGCTCTGCCGGATCTACGACAACGAGCCGTGGCACTATGAGCTGCGAACCGACGCCGTGGCTCATGGTTGCCCACCGACCTACGCCGACCCGACCGAGGACCCGAGGATGCAGCGGTGATCATCGACCGGTACGGCGGCATCGGCCTCGTCATGCTGGCTCTTCTGCCGGTGGCAGCAGTGGTCGCGTGGGCGCTGGCACGCGTACGCCGTCGCGCAGGGAGCCCGACGAGATCGGCGTGGCGGGTGTCGCTCACCGAGGTCGGCATCGTGTACGGGACGGCACCGTGGGTCTGGCTCACCATGGAGCCGGGCAACCCCGCTGAGACCGGCACGGTGAGCCTGGTGCCGCTCCGGGACGTCGTCACCATGCCGCCGTACCAGGTCGTCGGGAACCTGTTGGTGTTCGCGGTGCTCGGCCTCCTGATCCCCGTGAGGTTCCGGGCACTCGCCTCGGTCCCGCGGGTCATGGTCGTCGCGGCCTTCTGCTCGCTGCTGATCGAGGTCACGCAGTACGTCGTCCAGCTGGGGCGCGTGGCCTCGGTCGACGACATCCTGCTCAACAGCGTCGGCGCAGGTCTCGCCGCTCTCGTCTCGCGCCCGTGGTGGCGCCGGTCGCGAGGGGCCGGCACGGCGTCGCGGCGGGAGCAGCCACGCGCGATCGCGTGAGCGCCACGACCATCAGGACCGACATCATTCCTCCGAAGATGCCGAACGCGCCCGCGAGCGACACACCACCTGCCACCGCGCCGAAGGTGGCCATCGCCGCCGGCATGAGGCAGTCGTCGCCGAGGCGCTGGATGGAGCCGAGGCGACCGAGGAACTGGGGCGCGACGCTCCGGACGAAGACGGCATAGAGCAGCGCTGAGGCGGCTCCTGCAGTGAGACCGATGATCACGCACGACGTGGCCGTGACGAGGACCGTGGGTGTCGCGAGGAGGACGATCGCGAGCCCCTGCACGACGAGCAGCGTGAATGCCAGTGGGGCGGGCCGGTGGGGTTGCCAGCGGATCATGACGGCTCCGCCCACGAGTGCGCCACACGCGACCAGGGCCTGGAGCACGCCCAGCGTCCCCGCGCCCCACTCCGCGTCGCGCACGCGGAGGGCGAGACCGAGCCCGAGCGCCGGCCCGACGGCGAGATTGAGGCCCGAGAGGGTGATCACGAGCGTCCTCGTCGTCCGGGTGGTCCTCAGGTGCCCGAACCCCTCCCCGATGGCGCGCAGCACCGGGGCCGGATCCATCCGGGGCATGGGGAACCGGAGGCGGAGCGCCACCGCCAGATAGCCGAGAACCCCGAGGTAGGTGATCGCGTTGAGCGCGGCACTGACCGTCAGCCCTCCGAAGGCGACCAGTCCACCGCCGATCGCGGCGCCGGTCATGGCGCCGAGACGTGCGGAGGTCTGGCTCGCCCCTCCGTACGCGGACAGGTCGTCCTCTCGCACGAGGTGACGACCGAGGGTGACGGCGGCCGGCTCGAAAATCGCGTCGCAGAGTCCGAAGCCGATCGCGGCGACGGCGAGCAGGGCGATCGACTCTCCTGCCAGGACCGCGACCGCGATGGTGCCGAGGAGGACGAGCACCCGAGCCGCGGTCGTCACGGTGAGGATCCGGCGTACGTCGAAGCGGTCGGCGACCGCCCCGCCGACCAGGAGGGCGGCGGCCCGGGGGAGCGTGCCGGCGGCAACGACCAGGCCGGCGACAGCGGGACTCGCGAGCTGCACCGCCGTCCACGCGAGAGCGATGATCCATGCGGCGTCGCCGGCGTCCGAGACACCCTTGACCACGAACCACCCGTGGACCATCCGATCTCGGGCGAAGGGCGGCACGGTCGACGTCGTCGTCATGGCGCGCTGGGGAAGCCGTGCGTGAAGACGAAGACCGGCTCTCGATCGTGGCCGTCGTCGACGTCGATCGCGTCGCGCCACTCGCGCCAGGTCCGGACGAGGGCCTGATGGAGCGCGTCCAGCTCCGCGGGTGTGGCGGAGGCGATCAACCCGCTGTTGAACGCGGCACGACGCCACTCTTCGCCCGCACCGTCAGACGCCCGCTTCCACGCTGCGAGCTTGGCGAGCTGGTGGTCGATGTTGACCCGCTCCGCGGCCTTCGCCTCCATCCGCGCAGCAGGGTCGGTGTTGAAGTCGTCGACCGACCAGGAGATCGAGCTCTGCACCAGTCGCCACCAGCTCGTCCGGGCGTCGGTTGCCAGCTCCGTCGCCTGGGAGACGACTCCGGCGCGCTCCAGCATCCGGAGGTGGTGGCTGATGCTTCCGACCTGCTGGTCGAGCGCGCGGGCCAGCGTGCTCACCTGGCACGGCCCGTGCAGATAGAGGTACTCGATCATCCGTCGCCGGGTCGGCTGCATCACGGCGCGCAGTGTCTCGATGGACGTCATGTCGCGACGCTAAGTTCGGTGGAGCAGTTGGACAACAGTTCTTGTACATCTCCGCCGAGCCGCTGCGGGCGCTACTGCCAGGTGATGCTCACGGTCTCAAAACCTGCCGCTGCGAGGAACGTACGGAGCCACTGCTCGGTGTTCGCGCGCGCACGGTCGACCAGCTCGGACTCGTCGGCTGCCTTGTCGATCCGGGCCTTCGCGGTCCGGAAGACCGGACTGTCGTCGGTCGGGTTCTCGGCGAAGAAGTCCTCGACACGGTCGGCGACGCCCCGCTGGCGCGAGACGATCCGTACCGACTGCTCGTCGATCTCGGCGCCGCTCAGCGTCGGTTGCGGGAGGGTGATCCTGATCGTGCCGGAGTCCTCGTCGACCGCGACGGAGTCCGCGTCGAGGCGGCTGAAGTCGACGGTGGCGCCCACCGAGCCGGTCACGATGGCGACGACGCGTTGGCCCGAGACGAAGCCGGGGACGAACTTCGTGTCGTTCTCGATGTCCACGTCCTGGGTGAAGTTGCCCTCGGCCGCGGTGAACTCCTCGAGCGTACGGATCCGTTCGAGCATCGTCGGCCCCGAGCGATCGACCGTCTCGGAGCCGAAGGGGTTGAAGCCGTCAAAGATGTTGAGGCGGTCGATCGCCATCACAGCAGCGATGGTGAGCAACGACGACGCGATCACCAGAGCGATCACGGTCTTGAACGCGGTCACACCGCTGCGCTGGAAGGCCACGGGCGTCAACATAGTGGCTCGACACGCGTCTGTGGTCCGGCCAGGGCCGCCGACGCGGCGCCTTCGGGCTCCGGTGCTCTGCCATAGTGCGGGGATGACTTCCTGGGTGCGCACCGCCGTCTCGTCAGTCCGGCAGGCGTACCGCGCGAGTGGTGCCGACCGACCGTTCGGCGACCCGCTGCCCGCGCACGGGGTCGCGATGGAGGGCTACTTCTGGCGGTTCACCGACCCCGCGTCGGGTCGCGTCGTGATCGCGCTCGACGGGGTGAACCAGGCCGCCGACGGGACGTGGTCGACGCTGGGACTCGCGGCTCACCCGGGCGGCTTCCTCCGCACCACGGCGCACCCGGCGGGCTCTGCCGCCGCGGACGGGCTGGGAGTGCTGTCGGGAGAGGCCTTCCACGGCACACCGGACATCCTGCGGGTCGATCTCGGCCCGGACGCGCGGCTCGACGTCAGGGTCACGACCCCGGTGCCGTGGCCGCGTCGGAGCGTGGGTGGATCGAGTGTGTTCCAGGCCGTGCCTGGTCTCAACCAGTACTGGCACCCGTGGCTTCTCGGCGGGTCTGCGTACGGCCAGGCCGTCGTCGGGACGGAGACCTGGGACCTCGACGGGTGGTCGGTGTACGCCGAGAAGAACTGGGGCAAGGGCGGGTTCCCCGACTCCTGGTGGTGGGGGCAGGCCCAAGGGTTCGCCGAGCGGTCGGTGTGCGTCGCCTTCGCCGGCGGGGAGGTGACTGCCGGCCCGATCCGGACCACGGTGACCGCCGTCGTCGTGCTCCTGCCCGACGGCCGGTTGGTCCGGCTGGGCGACCCGGTCGTGTCGCCGGTCCGTGCGGAGGTGAGTGACGAGCGTTGGACGCTGCGCGGGCGCAGTGCCCAGTGGCAGGTCGAGATCGAGGGCTCGGGCAATCTGGCGAGCGCGCACGTGCTTCCCGTTCCCCTCCCTGCGCAGCGGCGCAACGTGCCGGGTGCGATCGAGCATCTCGGCGCCACCATGCAGGTGACGGTGCGTCGCCGGGGACGGCGTGTCTGGGAAGGCGAGTCCCACCTCGCCGCACTCGAGCACGGCGGTATCGACCGGGCGCGCGCCGAGGTCGTACGCCGTGGCGGCGGGCCGGACGCCGTGGATGCTCCGCCGTTGTCGTAGCCGAGGCCTGACACCGGCGCGGCCTTATCGTGGCGGTGTGAGTGACGCCGCGGCGCATCTGCAGGTCCTGGTGATCGGCCTCGACCCCTTCCGGGTTCCCGGACCGTGGGATCCGGAGCCGGTCGCCGAGGCGATCGAGAGCGGCATGGCCGACCTGGCCGCCCGCGGTCATGACGCCGAGGCATGTCTGGTGGGGCTGGACGGCAGCGACGACATCCGCACGCGCGTCAGCAGTGCGCTTCGAGCGCGCCCTTGGAACTGTGTTGTCGTCGGCGGTGGTCTCCGCAAGGATGAGGACCAGCTCGAGCTCTTCGAAACGGTCGTCAACCTGGTCAGGCGTCACGCCTCTCAGGCGACCATCGCCTTCAACAGCACGCCCCACGACCTCGCAGACGCGGTCGTCCGATCTCTGCGATGAGCCCACGCCCAGGACCCGGCATCTGAAGGGATCCCCATGAACATCACTGCCCCCGACGGAACTCGCCTCGGCTATCGCCGAGTCGGTGCTGGCTCGCCGCTGGTGTGCGTCCCGGGAGGTCCGGCGTTGCCCGCCGACTACCTCGGCGACCTGGGCGGCATCAGCGACGAGGCGGAGCTGGTGCTCCTCGACCCCCGGGGGACCGGTGCGTCCGAGGCGCCCGCCGACCCCGCGACGTACCGGTGCGACCGGCTGGTCGACGACGTCGAGGCGCTGCGGTTGCACCTCGGCCTGGACACGCTCGCGCTGCTCGGCCACTCGGCCGGGGCGAACGTCGTCTACCGATACGCCGAGCAGTATCCGGACCGCGTCGAGCGACTCGTGCTGATCACTCCGAGCACTCGGGCCGTCGGCGTCGAGATCAGCGACGAAGCCCGGTCCGAGGTGGCGCGCTCGCGAGCGGCCGAGCCCTGGTACGCCGACGCGGCGGCCGCGCTCGACCGCATCCAGTCCGGCGCTCCCGACGAGGCGGACTGGGCCGCGTTCACCCCCTTCACCTACGGGCGGTGGGACGACGAGGCCGCCGCGTACGACGCCGAGATGGACGCGGCTCGCAACCCGGTGGCAGCCCAGGAGTTCGGCGCCGACGGGGCCTTCGAGCCCGAAGCCACGCGGGCCGCCCTGGCAGCGCTCGACATCCCGGTCCTCGTCCTCGCTGGGAGCGTGGACGTGGGCAATCCGGTCGGCCCGTTGAAGGAGCTCGCCGCCCTGTTCCCGCGCGGAGAGCTCGCGGTGCAGGACGGCGCCGGCCACTTCCCGTTCTTCGACGACCCGGCGGCCTTCCGCGCACTCGTGGCCGGGTGGTTGGCGCGCTGAGGCCGGTCGGGCGACCGTGTCAGTGGTTGCCGAGCACGGCCCACGCGATCAGGCTGTCGATCCGCCGGACGTCCGCGCCCTTGCTGAGCTTGACCTTGATGTGGCCGGCGCGCGTCCAAAGCTCGATCTCCGAGTTCCAGTCGAGCCGGCCGGCGTTCTCCGACGACCACATGTTGATCGTGTTGTACGGAAGCGAGTAGATCTCGACCTTCTTGCCGGTCAGCCCTTGTGCGTCCCGCACGATCAGGCGCTTCGACGTGAAGACGGCGCTGTCGCGGAAGGTCTTGAAGGCGGCGACGGGTTCCTCGCCCGGCACCAGCAGTGGCCTCACGTCCTCGGGGATCGGGATCTCGTTCTGCAAGGTCCAGGCGGCGATCGGGGCGGTTTCCATGCGGGTGCTCCTCAGAGCTCGATGACGATGTCGCGGAACAGACTGCCGTACGAGCGCCGTCAGACGGCCGTGTTCCGGATCATCTGCTGGAGGACCTTCACCGTCGTCGCATAGTCGGCGTCGTCGATGCCGCGATGGATCGCCTCCCGGATCGCCGGGGTGTGCTGCTTGAACGCGACACGAGCCTCCTCGCCCGCATCGGTGAGCCAGAGCCTCCCCTCGGCATCGCGAGTCAACCATCCGCGGTCCAGCATGACCTCCGCTTCGGCAGCGAGGTCGTCCTCGACTCTGAGGTAGGAGCTCATGGCCTGCTGGAGGTCGGGGACGGTCATGCCGTGGCCGTCGGAGGAGATGTCGTTCTTCGACAGGTTGCGCAGCAGCCAGAACTGCGGCTGGGTGAAGCCGAGCGCGGCTTGCTTCGCGCGGATGAACGCGATCACCGACTCGTAGGCGACCCCGGTCCAGTAGGCGACCGGTTGCGCGGTCACGTCGGCGTCTGCGGTTTGCTGTGTCGTCATTCGACGACCGTAGGACTTCAAGCAACGTTGAGGTCAACACGCGGGTTTGTGGTGCAGGTCACAGGGAACAAGACGGACAGCGCAGCGCTCTGGAGGTCCCCATGCCCGCACCCCGCCCCGCCCGACGTCCTCTCGCCGCAGTCTTGGCCGCCACGGCCGCGGTGCTGCTCGGCGCCTCGTTGCTCGCGGCTCCGCCGGCCGCCGCAGCACCTGACGGCCCCGCGCCCGGGAGCCCCGGCGCCAAGAGCACCTGGACCGAGGCCGACAAGACCGGCTTCGGCACCGCTCGGGCTCGCCGCAGCAACGTGTGGTTCACACTCCAGCGTGGCCGGGTCAGCGAGGTCTTCTATCCCGATCTGTCGACACCGAGCGTGCGGAGCCTCGAGCTCGTCGTCACCGACGGCAGGAGGTTCACCGACCGCGAGTCCGTCGACATGCGTCCGGCCACCACGCGACCTGACGCACGCAGCCTCCGGTTCCGCCAGGTCGGCGGGCGAGCCGGTCGCTATCGCATCGTCAAGCAGGTGACGACCGACCCGCGCCGCGCGGCCCTGGTCGTCCGTGTGCGTCTGCAGTCGCTGGACGGGCGCCGCTACCGCCTGTTCGTACGGCACGACCCGGCCCTGAACAACGGCGGAATGGATGACCGTGCCCGTACGGTCGGCCGGACGCTGGTCGCCAGTGACGGCCAGGTCGCGACCGCGCTGCGGTCCAGTCCGCGCCTCGGCGCGAGCAGCAACGGGTACGTCGGTCGTGCCAGCGACGGGTGGCGTGACCTGCGCCGTGATCACCGCCTCGACCGGCGCCACCGCTCGGCCGGACCCGGCAACGTCGTCCAGACCGCCCGCGTCAGCCGTGTCACTGGTCTGCCGGGGCGACAGCGCGCCACGCTCACCCTGGGGTTCGGGCGACGCCCGGCTGCAGCACGTGCGACCGCCGCCGCGAGCGCCCGTACGGCGTGGTCCAGCATCCAGCGCCGGTACGACCGCGGGTGGCACCGCTATCTCGCCTCGCTGAAGCGGGTTCCCGCGTCGGCAGCTCCGGTCCGGCGGCAGTACCTCGCTTCCGCGCTCGTGCTGGCCGCCGCCGAGGACAAGCGCAACCCCGGTGCCGTCGTCGCCTCGCCGTCCGCGCCGTGGGTGTGGGGCGACGAGGTCCCCGACCTCTCCTCGCCGTCCGGCGCCTACCACCTCGTCTGGTCACGCGACTCGTACGAGTTCGGCAGCGCGATGTGGGCCATGGGGGACAAGGCGGCGGCGCGACGCATCGTCGACTGGCTGTTCCGAGTGCAGCAGAAGCCCGACGGATCCTTCCCACAGAACTCCGACGTCGAAGGCGATCCGGTGTGGTCTGAGCTCCAGCTCGACGAGGTGGCGCTGCCGATCGTGCTCGCGCGGCTGACCGGCAAGACCGACCGCGCGACGTACCGGGGGGTGAAGCGCGCGGCCACCTTCCTCGAGCGTTTCCGCGACGAGGAGACCGGGCGCCCCGCGCCGTTCTCGCCGCAGGAGCGCTGGGAGAACCAGTCCGGCTACTCGCCGAACTCGATCGCCGCGCAGATCGCCGGCCTGGTGTGCGCCGCCGACATCGCGCGCAGGAACGGCGACCAGGAGTCCGCGGGCCGCTGGCTCCGCCTCGCCGACCGGTGGGCGTCCCAGGTCAAGGGCTGGACCGTCACCACAAACGGCCCGCTCTCGACGCGTCCGTACTTCCTGCGGCTCACCAAGAACGGGCTCCCCGACACGGCTTCGCCGTACGAGATGGGTGACGGGGGACCCGTCAGCATCGACCAGCGCCGGGTGGTCGACCCGAGCTTCCTCGCCCTCACCCGGTGGGGGATCCTCCCCGCGAACGACCCGGTGATCGCGTCGTCTCTCGCTGTCGTCGACCAGGAGCTGAAGGTGCAGACGCCGAACGGTCCGTTCTGGCGGCGGTTCAGCTTCGACGGGTACGGCGAGACACGCGAAGGCCGGCAGTGGGAGATCACCGAGCCGGGCACGGCCACCACGCTCGGCCGGGCCTGGCCGCTCCTCACCGGTGAGCGGGGTGAGCAGGAGGTGGCCGCCGGGCGCGACGCGTCGTCGTACCTCGCTGCGGTGGCGGCGGCCGCCAACGAGAGCGACATGATCTCCGAGCAGGTGTGGGACGGCCGACCACCGAC
>NZ_JARBCJ010000092.1:9032-12960 GCF_028803055.1 Mumia sp. | reverse complement strand
CGTCGCCGTGGCCGCCGCGCTCTCGGGTCGCGTCCTGGCGCGCGGCCACCGCGGCGGCGTCACGCTCCTCGGCGGCGTCGAGCTCGAGCGTGGGCTCTCCGTCGTCGACGCCCGGGATGTCGCTGAGACTCAGCTGCTCGTCGGCCCGCTCGCTCGCCGCTGCGGCGCGCCGTGCGCGAGCCTGCCGCAACGACGTGACGCGCGGGTCCGACTCGAGCTCCACCACGTCGACCTGACGCGTGACGGCGTCGGCGATCGCGGTGTCGCTGGCGTCGGGGACGTCCCCGACCAGCTCGCGCCCGCCCGCATCCTCCGCGAACGTGTAGCGCCCCGCGGGGTCGAAGACGTAGTCGGCGGTGATCCCGCCCGCTCGTACGGTGACCGTCCAGCGGGCGTCGTCGCGCCGGTAGGAGTCCCACGCCGCCGACTCGGGGTCGAGCCCGCGTCCGCGCAGCGTCGTGTCCACCGACTCGCCGAGGGTCAGTGCGTTCGACTGGGCGTGCTTTCGACGGACCGTCGCCTTGCGGGCGCGCTCGGCCATGTGCTCTCGCTCCGCGAGCACGGGGTGGGCATAACCCATGATCCGGTCGACGGGGAGCTCTGCTGCTGCTGCCACCTCCTCCGGCGACTCGCCCCGGCGGATCCGGGCCTGGATGTCTCGCGGACGCAGTGCACTGTCCATCGCTATCTCCAACTGGCCGAGTCGTGCCCGGTCGTTCCTGAGGGTGGCGCGCAACCGGTCGTCGGCAGGGATGCGGAACAGCTCACCGACCGGGCCGCGAAGAACCACGTACCTCTGGTCCTCGCTCAGCCCCACCACGGTGAGGTCTCGCATGTCGTTGCCTCCGCCCTTCGCGCCTCGTACCAGCCCCAGTGTCGACTGCTTGCCCGGTCAATCCAAGCAAGCGCGCCGAGCGCGCGGTCGACCGCACCCCGCTAACGTCGTCTCGTGGCCACCAACTACGTCGTCGTCGATCTCGTCGGGATCGCCGCATTCGCCCTCTCGGGAGCGCTGGTGGCGGTCCGCAAGCCGCTGGACATCTTCGGGGTCCTCGTCCTGGCGGGGGCGACGGGACTCGGCGGCGGCTTCCTCCGTGACGTCCTCATCGGGGCCACCCCACCGGCCTCCCTCATGGACTGGCGCTACCTCATGGTCCCGGTCGTGGCGGGACTCATTGCGTTCCGGTTCCATCCCGTGCTCGGTCGGCTCGAGAGCAAGATCGCCGTCTTCGACGCCGCCGGCATGGGGCTGTTCTGCGTCACCGGTGCGGTGAAGTCGCTCGACTACGGTCTCGAGCCGGTGGCGGCGTGCCTGATGGGCATGGTCACCGCGATCGGAGGCGGTGTGATCCGTGACCTGCTCGCGGGACGCGTCCCCGTCGTCCTCCGCGAGGAGCTGTACGCGTTCCCGGCCCTGCTGGGCGCGGCGATCGCGGTCACCGCGGTCCAGCTCGACCTGCCGTACGCCTGGGTCGTCCTCCCGGGCGCGCTCTTCGCCTTCGGCTACCGGATGATCGCCCTGCGTCGCGGGTGGCAGGCGCCGCTCCCGTCCGGGATGGACGGCTACTGAGCCGAGCAGAATGGTGCGGTGGCGTCAGCGCGCCGTCCCTGCGGCATCCGCGGGAGCGCCTGCAGCAGGGGCAGGAGGGCGGACGCGTACGCTCCAGGCCCCGCCCACGGCGAGGAAGCCGGCGAGCAGGCACACCAGGTAGCCCCATGAGGGCGCCGTGCTGTCCACCACCCAGCCGGACAGCGCCGCGCCCGGCGCGACCCCGGTCGCGAGACCGGTGGTGAACCATGCGATCCCCTCGGTGAGCCGCTCGCGAGGGACGCCCTGCTCGACGAGACGGGTGCAGGCGACCATGCTGGGCGCGATCGCGAACCCCGAGACGAACAGGGCGACGGCGACCAGCGGGAGCGCCGAGGTCAGCAGCAGCGGGACGAAGCTCACGGTCAGGACCACCGTGGCGATGCGCAGCTGCGCCAGGGAGGACATCCGCGGGGGACGCGCACCGACCAGCAGACCCGCGATCAGGCTTCCCGCGGCCCAGATCGCGAGCAGGACGCCGGACAGCTCCTTGTGGCCCTGGTCCTCGGCCACCGCGACGGTCACCAGCTCGGCGCCTCCGAAGAGCACGCCGAACCCGACGCCGGCGAGCATCAGGGGTGCGAGCAGCCCGAACGGCAGACGTTCGCGCCCGCCCGAAGGATCGTCCCGACGCCGTCGGGACGGAGGCTCGGTACGGCGCTGCACCGCGAGGAGCAGCGACCCTGCCACTCCTGCCACGCCGGCGACCGCCAACCCGACGTAGGGGTTGATGAGGGTGGCGAGGAACGTGACGACGACCGGACCGACGATGAAGACCACCTCGTCGAGCACCGCCTCCAGGGCGAACGCGGTCGGGATCATCGACGGCTCGGCGTTGTGGGTCCACCGCGCCCGGACCATCGAGCCGGCCTGGGGGAGGGCGAAGCCGGCGAGGGCGGCGCACAGGTGGGGGAGCGGCGTGGGCGCCTGGGCGTGGACGGCGAGGAGCCCGAGGGCGAGCCCGAGGCCGAAGAGCGCGCTGGTCGCCGGGAGCACACGGTGCTGACCGAAGCGATCGGTGAGCCGTCCTTGCACCGGGGCGCCGATCGCGTTGGCGATGACGGAGGCGGCCGAGATGGCGCCCGCCTTCGCGTACGACCCGGTCTGCTCCTGCACGAGGAGGACGAGTCCGAGCCCGAGCATGGAGATCGGCAGGCGTGCGAGGAGGGCGGCTGTGCTGAAGGCCGGGGCGCCAGGGACCGCGAGGATCCGGCGGTACGAGTCGAGCACGGTCTTCCTTGGGAGACGTCGTCGAGGTGACGGTGTGGCGGAGGAGATGCCCTCGGGCGCCCCGACCGGGGTCGCACCTGCAGCCTAACCGTCGACTTGGAAGGATGGCGGCATGGATGGACCCGCGCCCGACACCCGCCCGTACGATGCGTTCCTGCTCGTCTCGTTCGGAGGGCCCGAGAAGCCCGACGACGTCGTCCCGTTCCTCGAGAACGTCACTCGCGGGCGGGGGATCCCGCGCGAGCGGCTGGTCGAGGTCGGTGAGCACTACTTCTCGTTCGGTGGCCGATCGCCGATCAACGACCAGAATCGAGACCTGGTCGCGGTTCTGCAGCTCGAGCTGCGCTCGCACGGCATCGAGCTCCCCGTCTACTGGGGCAACCGCAACTGGGACCCGTACCTCACCGACACGCTCACCCAGATGCGTGACGACGGTGTCGAACGCGCGGTGTGCCTGTTCACCAGCGCCTACACCTCGTACTCCGGCTGCCGTCAGTACCGCGAGAACCTGTACGACGCGACCGTCGCGGTCGGTGACGGCGCCCCCCGGCTCGACCGGGTCCGGCACTACTTCAACCACCCGGGCTTCGTGGCTCCGTTCGTCGGCGGCGCGGTGGGCGCGATCGATCAGCTCGGTCGTGAGGGGTTCGACACCGCGGCGACCCGGCTGGTCTTCGTCACTCACTCGATCCCGGACGCCATGAACGCGGCGAGCGGTCGCTTCGTCTGCGACGGGGAGACACGTGGGGGAGAGGCGTACGTGCGCGAGCACCGGGACGTCGCCGCCCAGGTGGCAGCCGGCGTGGCGGAGAGCACGGGCGTCGAGCGGGCGTACGACCTCGTCTACTGCTCGCGGTCGGGCTCCCCCGAGGTGCCGTGGCTGGAGCCGGACGTCAACGACCACCTCCGGGCTCTGGCCGCCGACGGGGTGGCGTCGGTCGTCCTGGTGCCCATCGGCTTCGTCTCCGACCACATGGAGGTCGTCTACGACCTCGACACCGAGGCGATGGCGACCGCCGAGCGGCTCGGCCTCCCGGCACGGCGCTCGGCCACCGCCGGCAACGACCCGCGCTTCGTCGCCGCGGTGCGCGACCTGCTGCTCGAGCGGGC
>NZ_JARBCJ010000092.1:0-9022 GCF_028803055.1 Mumia sp. | reverse complement strand
GACCCCGAGGCCGGGGAGCCCGCCGAGGAGCGCGGCGTGGGCTGCGCGGGGGTTCCGCCGCGGGGCGTCGACGCCCGGTTCGTCACCGCGATCCGCGAGCTGATCGTCGAGCGGGCGGCCCTGGCGCGCGACGAGGAGCCCGAGCAGAGCGTGGTGGGTGAGCTGCCGCCGAGCTGGACGGTCTGCCCCGCCGGCTGCTGTGCGAACCTCCGCGACCCGCAGCGTCCGGCCCTGCTCGGCTCGGACTCGTGACGCGCCCGTCCGGGGAGGTCCTTGCCACGCTGGCCCTGACCGCCTCGCGCGCCGCGGCGGCGTACGCCCGCACCGCCCGTCCGGCGGGACGGGTCGAGGTCGCCGCGACCAAGTCGAGCCCGACCGATCCCGTCACGGAGATCGATCGCGCGACCGAGCGACTCATCCGTGACCACATCGCGGCCGACCGGCCTGGCGACACCATCCTGGGCGAGGAGGGCGGGGAGGCCCTCGCTGGCGAGACGGGCCCGGCAGGAGACACCGGAGTGCGGTGGATCGTCGACCCGATCGACGGCACGGTCAACTTCGTCTACGGCCTGCCCCAGTCCGCCGTCGCGGTCGCTGCGGAGATCGACGGGGTCGTCGAGGCGGCCTGCGTGATCGACATCACCACCGGGCACGAGTACACCGCCGTGCGGGGCGAGGGTGCCTACCTCCGGGAGAGCCCGGCGCGGCCTTCGGTCCGACTGAGGTCGGTGGCCCCTCCTTCGGCGTCCCAGGCGCTCGTGGCGACCGGGTTCAACTACGTCCCGGAGGTCCGGGCCCGTCAGGCGAGCGCGGTGGCGCGGATGCTGCTGGAGATCCGTGACATCCGTCGCATGGGATCGGCCGCGCTCGACCTGTGCGCGCTCGCTGCCGGACGGTTCGACGCCTACGTCGAGCAGGGTCTGGCTCCCTGGGACATCGCCGCGGGTGGCCTGATCGCCCGGGAATCCGGGGTTGTCGTCTCCGGTCTCGACGGGCCGCCGGACGCGCGGCTCGTCGTGGCCGCACCGGAAGCCTTCGCTGAGGAATTTATGCGGCTCGTCCGCGCTTGTGGCTTTTGAGTTGGGTCGCGCTGATCCGTGTGGCACAATCTGCGCGGCCTGCACGTTATTGAAATGGGATGAATCCGGCCGCTCGGAGGCCCGGATGTGAGAGTCGAAGAGGAGGGTTCATGGCGACTGATTACGACGCTCCTCGGAAGACCGAAGAAGAGCAGTCGGAAGACAGCATCGAAGAGCTCAAGGCCCGCCGCCACGAGAAGAACTCGGGCAAGGTGGACGAGGACGAGGTCGAGGCCGCGGAGTCGTTCGAGCTCCCCGGTGCAGATCTGTCCCACGAGGAGCTCTCGGTCCAGGTTCTTCCGAAGCAGTCGGACGAGTTCACCTGCAGCTCGTGCTTCCTGGTGCACCACCGCAGCCAGCTCGCCCGCGAGAAGGGCAAGCAGCTGATCTGCGTCGACTGCGCCTGAGGCAGTCGCTCGCCGGCATCACGACAGGCTGCCGGCAGCGTCGATGCATGCGAACGACAACGCCCCCGCACCGCACCAGCGGTCGGGGGCGTCGCCGTACCCAGGGGACTGTGCTGCCTCAGGACCTCAGGCCTTGGGGCGCTTCACACCGGGCGGGAGATCTCCGGTCGAGCGCACCCAGTAGTTGACCGCCTGGCGGTTGAGGACCACCTTGATGAGGCCGGCACTCGCCCCTGCCAGGACCGCCCAGGCCACGGCCTCGCGGGTCGCCATCGCCGGATCACGCGACATGTCGTCGGTGGGAGGCTTGCGACCGGTCGCGGCACGCCAGACGAGGGCGGCCGCCTGGGTGGCGATGACACCGGCGGCCACGGTCGCCGTGCGGTCCAGCAGCTTCCAGGCCGCCTTGCCCGACCCCTTCTTGGACTTCTTGCCCTTGGCGGTCGGGGCCTTCTTCGTGCTGCGCGCCACGGTCTTCCTTCCCTTCGTCACGGTCGTACGGAGCCGTCTGGCCCACACGTTATCCGTTCGTCACGGGTCGCAGGTCCGGGCGTGGCGGGTCCGCGCGTCAGCCGCGGGCGCGACGTGCGCTGAGCGCGTCGGCGAGCTCGTGAGGGTGGCGGGTGCCGATCAACCAGTACGGAGTGGGGTCGCGCGAGTCGGTCACCTGGACCTGGACTGCGGTGGCGATGTAGGGCCGGAGGAGGAAGAACGCGCGGGCGTCGGCCTGAGGGCCGTGCAGCGCGCGGGTCTGGGCGGCGTCGAGGGCGGTGACCTCGCCGCAGTAGACCAGCGGCAGGCGAGCCGCCCCGGCGCGCAGGTGGACGTTGGAGACCTCGACGACGGCCCGGCCGTACTGGACGAGACCCGCCGCGACGGCGGCCCCGGCGACCGCGCCCGCGCCGAGCGCCACCCACATCGGCGTGGCGAGCACGAAGATCCACCAGACGATCACGGTGAGGCCGGCACCGGCCAGCCACCACGAGACCGGGACGCTGAGATACTCGCGGTACGACGGCGCGTCGGCCTCACGGGTCATGCCCCCAGGTTGCCATGCCCGCACGGGCGGTCCGCCCGGTAGGGTCCTCGTTCATGCTCGAGGTGATGCTGACCCGTCTGGACCCGTCGATCCCGCTGCCGTCCTACGCCCATCCCGGGGACGCGGGGGCAGACCTCTGCACGACCGTCGACCTGACGCTCCAGCCGGGAGAACGCGCGCTCGTCCCGACGGGGATCGCGATCGCTGTCCCGGTCGGGTACGTGGCGCTCGTGCACCCTCGCTCGGGACTCGCCGCCCGGGCAGGACTGTCCATCGTGAACGCTCCGGGGACCGTCGACGCGGGGTACCGTGGCGAGATCAAGGTGTGCCTGGTCAACCTCGACCAGAGCGAGGCCATCGTGCTCGCTCGGGGCGACCGGATCGCCCAGCTGGTGCTCCAGAAGGTCGAGCAGGCGGAGTTCCGTGTCGTCGACGCCCTCCCCGAGTCGGCACGGGGTGACGGGGGGTACGGTTCGACGGGCGGGTTCGCCGTGGCCTCGGGGTCGTGACGACGACCGGGCACGCGAGGAGCCGACCAAGCAGACAGACGAGAGGAGCGCGGTGATGTTCGGTCGTCGCAAGAAGGCGCAGGGCGACGCCGCCGCGGAGTCCGCCGAGGTTTCCGAGGCGACCGCGCAGCCGCAGGAGCCCACGTCCGAGACGCCGGAGGAACCGGAGACGGCCGTTCCGGCCTACGACCGGTCGTCCGGACCATGGGACGCCTCCGAGCGGGAGGTTCCCGAGGACGACCCCACCTACGTCGATGTCGGCGCGATGATCGTGCACGGCCGCGTGGGGCTCGACATCCAGATTCCGACCGACCCCGAGTCCGGTGTCGCCACGTCCGTCGTGGCGATGGGGGAGGGCAGCGCGGTCGAGCTGCGGGCCTTCGCCGCGCCCCGCCACGCGGGGCTCTGGGACGAGATCCGCCCCGAGATCGTCGCCGAGGTCGAGCGTGTCGGCGGCAAGGTCGAGGAGGTCGACTCGTCGTTCGGTCGCGAGCTGCGGGTCGAGGTGCCGGTGCAGGCGCCCGACGGCCGCCAAGGCGTCCAGGCCAGCCGCATCATCGGTGTGGACGGTCCGCGATGGCTGCTGCGTGCCACCTTCATGGGCACGTTGGGCGAGACGTCCGATCCGGACAGCCTCCTCGAGCAGACCGTCCGCGACCTGATCATCGTCCGGGGTGACGTCCCGATGCCCCCTCGTGAGCAGATCCCCGTGGTCGTCCCCGCGGGTGCCGTCCGTGCCGAGTCGCCGACCCGCGAGGCCTGAGGCGAGGCGGCGCGACCGCGCGCGGCCTACGCTGGGACCATGACGAGCACCACCGGCACACTGTGGAGCCGCGCGCGTGAGCGGATGAGCGGCTTCGCCGAGCGCGCGGACGACGCCGAGCTGCGCGTGGAGGCCGTCGAGGCGGGGTGCCTGCCCCTGTGCGACCAGCGCGCGGGCGATGTCGTCACCGCCCACGGCGAGCTGCGTACGGTCACCTTCCGTCCCCAGTCGGAGTCCCGGGCGCTCGAGGCGGTGCTCTACGACGGCTCCGGCTCCCTGACCCTCGTCTGGCTCGGCCGCAAGCGGGTGCCCGGCATCGAGGTCGGGCGCGTGCTGACGGCGACCGGACGGTTAGGTCTGCGCGAGGGTAGCCGTGTCATCTACAACCCCCGATACGAGCTGAGTCGATGACCGGTCAGACCGCGGGACCCGCCGAGCGTCCCGATGCCCACGTCACCGTCGAGCAGGTCGTGCGGGCGCAGCTCGCCAAGGCGCTCGGTGGCGTCCGAGGCATGCTCGAGGCCGCGGTGCCGACCATCGGCTTCACGGCGAGCTGGCTCATCACCCGCGACCTCAAGCTGGCGCTCGGGATCAGTGTCGGCCTCGCGGTCGTGCTGCTGGTCGCCCGCGTGGTCCAGCGCAGCACCACGCAGTTCGTCCTCAACTCGCTGTTCGGGATCGGCATCGCCGCGATCTTCGCGCTCCGCTCCGGCGAGGCGCGAGACGCCTTCCTGCCGGGCGTCATCTACAACGGCGCGTACGGCGCGGTGCTCCTGCTCACCGTCGTCGTCGGGTGGCCGCTGGTCGGCTTCCTCGTCGGCAGCGTCACGGGCGATCCCACCGCCTGGCACCGCGACCGTGCGCTGACGCGGCTCTGCTCGCGTCTCACGCTGATCCTCGCGATCCCGTGCCTCTTGCGCGTCGCGGTGCAGTACCCGCTGTGGGTCGGCGACCACGTGGCGCTGCTCGGCACCGCCAAGATCGTGATGGGGTGGCCGCTCCAGCTCGCTGCGCTCGGCGCGATGGCGTACCTGCTCGGCCGCAACCACACGCCCACCGCCGATCCCGAGGCGGCCGGCAAGCTCTTGTCGCGCGAGGCGCTCGAGATCCAGCCGAAGCTCCAGCCGCGCGACTGACCGTCACCCCTCGCCCGGGTCGCCCTGGTGCTCGCTGGGCGCGAGCAGGTGCTCGAGAGCGCGCTCGGAGTCGATCGCCGCGACGAACAGCAGCTCGTCGCCGCTCTCGAGGCTGCGGTCGGGCTCGGGCACCTGCACGCTCTTGCTCCGAAGGATCGCCACCAGCACCGCGTCGCGCGGCCACGGGACGTCGCCGACCCGGACCCCGACGTACGGGGAGTCCTCGGGCATGGTCAGCTCGACGAGGCTGGCGTTGGACCCGCGCAGGGAGAACAGACGCACGAGGTCGCCGACGGTCACCGCCTCTTCGACCAGGGCGGACATCATCCGCGGCGTCGAGACCGCGATGTCGACTCCCCACGACCCGCTGAAGAGCCACTCGTTGTCGGGGTGGTTCACGCGGGCGACCGTGCGGTCCACGCCGAACTCCGTCTTGGCGAGCAGGGACACGACGAGGTTGGCCTTGTCGTCGCCCGTCGCGGCGATGACCACGTCGAACTGCTCGAGCTGCGCGGTCTCCAGCGCCGAGAGCTCGCACGCGTCGGCGAGGATCCACTCGGCCTCGGGGACCGCGTGCGAGCGGATCGCTCGCGGGTTGCGGTCGATGAGGAGGATCTCGTGCCCGTTCTCCAGGAGCTCGGTGGCGACCGAGCGTCCGACGGCACCGGCACCGGCGATGGCGACCTTCATGACTCGTCCTCTCGGGGGCCCAGCTCGAGGGCGCTGAAGACGTCCGCAGAGTCGGGGATGGCAGAGAACAGCTGGACGACGTCACCGTCCTGGAGGACCGTGGCGCCGGTCGGGATCAGCCCTTTGCCGAAGCGCGCGAGACTCGCGACCCGCCCTCCGGTGGCCTTCTCGAGGGCGTCGACGGTCCGGCCGACCCACTTCGCCTGCACGGGGACCTGGTCGGCGCGCACCTCGCCGCTGGGGTCGCGGTAGACGGGGTCGTGGCCCGCAGGCAGCAGGCGACGGAGCACCGGGTCGGCGGCCCAGGTGACGGTCGCGACCGTGGGGACGCCGAGGCGCTCGTAGACCTCGGCGCGTCCGGGGTCGTAGATGCGGGCGACGATGGTGTCGACGCCGAACTGCTCGCGGGCGACGCGTGCCGAGATGATGTTGGAGTTGTCGCCGGACGACACGGCGGCGAAGGCGTGCGCCCGCTCGATCCCGGCTCGTTGCAGGACGTCGCGGTCGAAGCCGAGGCCCGTCACGGTCAGACCCGAGAACGAGGGCCCGAGGCGGCGGAACGCGTCGGCGTCGCTGTCGATGACGGCCAGCGAGTGACCGCGCTCTTCGAGGCGCTGCGCGAGGGTCGAGCCGACGCGGCCGCACCCCATGATGACGATGTGCACGCGACGACGCTACACCGCGCGGGCGGGGCCGAGCGCAGGCCGGGAGGGACAGGTCTACGATCCTCAGAGTGGGGATGGCCGAGCTGGGCAAGCGCATGTTCCTCGGGCGCAAGCTGCGCAGTACGCAGCTCGACGAGACGTTGCTTCCAAAGCGCATCGCGCTGCCCGTCTTCGCGAGCGACGCGCTGTCCTCGGTGGCGTACGCGCCGGACGAGATCTTCCTCGTCCTGTCGATGGGCGGGCTGTCTGCGTACGCGTTCAACTGGAAGATCGGCCTCGCCGTCGCGGTGGTGATGCTGACGGTGGTCGCGTCCTATCGGCAGAACGTCCGTGCCTACCCCAGCGGTGGCGGCGACTACGAGGTGGCGACGGTCAACCTGGGGCCGCGCGCGGGCGTGACGGTGGCCTCGGCGCTGATGGTGGACTACGTCCTCACCGTGGCGGTCTCGATCTCCTCGGGCGTCCAGAACGCCACCGCGGCGCTGCCCTGGCTCAACGGGCACGAGGCGCTGGCGGCGTCGGTGCTGGTGCTCCTCCTCATCGCGGTCAACCTGCGCGGACTGCGCGAGTCGGGGGCCGCCTTCGCGATCCCGTCCTACCTCTTCATGGCCTCGATCATCGGCATGGCGCTGTGGGGCTTCGCCCGCTACGCCCTCGGTGACCTCCCCAAGGTCGCGAGCGCAGACCTCGAGCTCGCCGCGGAGGAGCCGTACCTCGGGGCGGTCTCGGCGGTCGCGATGACGTTCCTGGTCGCCCGTGCGTTCTCGTCGGGCTGCGCGGCGCTGACCGGTGTCGAGGCGATCAGCAACGGCGTCCCCGCGTTCCGCCGACCGAAGAGCAAGAACGCCGCGACCACCCTCGCGCTGCTCGGCGTCATCTCGGTCACGATGCTGATGAGCATCGTCGTGCTCGCCGACCTGACCCATCTGCGATTCGCCGAGGACCCCGCGACGCAGCTGACCCGCGACGGCGTGCCGGTCGGCGACTCCTACGTCCAGGACACGGTGATCGGTCAGCTGGCGGCGGCGGTGTACGACAACGCGCAGCCGCTCTTCTACCTCACGGTCGCCACGACCGGCATCATCCTGGTCCTCGCCGCGAACACGGCGTTCAACGGGTTCCCCGTGCTCGGCTCGGTGCTCGCGCGCGACGGACACCTCCCGCGGCAGCTCGACACCCGTGGCGACCGGCTCTCGTTCAGCAACGGCATCGTGCTCCTGGGGCTCGCCGCGATCGTCCTGATCCTGGCCTTCGACGCCCAGGTGACCCGCCTGATCCAGCTCTACATCGTCGGCGTCTTCGTCTCGTTCACCCTCAGCCAGCTGGGCATGCTCCGGCACTGGGGCCGGCATCTCCGGACCGAGACCGATCCCGCCGAGCGGCGCCGGATGAAGCGGTCGCGCTCGGTCAACATGTTCGGGCTGGCGATGACGGCCACCGTGCTCGTGATCGTCCTCGTCACCAAGTTCTTCGCCGGAGCGTGGATCGCGATCTCGGCGATGGTGGTGCTCTACGTCCTCATGCGCGGCATCCGGCGCCACTACGACGAGGTGGCCGACGAGCTCGCGATCGAGGAGTCCGACGTGACCCTGCCGTCGCGCGTGCACGCGATCGTGCTCGTGGGTCGCCTCCACAAGCCGGTCATGCGTGCGCTCGCCTACGCGCGGGTCTCACGGCCCGACGCGCTGGAGGCGATCACCGTCGACCTGGACCCTGCTGCGACCACGCGGCTCACCGAGCAGTGGGACGCCCTTGACATCCCCGTGCCGCTGGTCGTCATCGGGTCGCCGTACCGCGAGCTGGTCCGGCCGGTGATCAAGTACGTCAAGGAGCTGCGCCGGGCGAGCCCGCGCGACATCGTCATGGTCTACGTCCCCGAGTACGTGGTCGGCCGGTGGTACGAGCAGATCCTCCACAACCAGACCGCGCTCCGGCTCAAGAGCCGCCTGCTGTTCACCCCCGGCGTGGTCGTGACGAGCGTGCCCTACCTCCTGCAGTCGGCCAAGCAGCGCGGTCCGGAGCGCGTACGCCCCGTGCCGGGCGAGGTGCGCCAGGGACGGACCTTCAACGAGCGCCGGAAGCCGTGACCTGGGCGGCATGCGTCACCCTGGAGGCATGAGCACCCAGGCAGACGCGACCGACGACCTGACCGGGACCCGGGTGGAGCTCGACATCGGGGCGGTCGCTCACGGCGGGCACTGCGTCGCCCGGTGGGACGGCCGCGTGGTGTTCGTCCGGCACACCCTGCCCGGCGAGCGGGTGGTCGCAGAGATCACCGAGGGCGCCGCGGGCGCGAGATTCCTCCGCGCGGACGCGGTGGAGGTCCTCGAGGCGGCGCCGGGGCGGGTCGAGCCCAGGTGTCCGGTGTCCGGGCCGGGCCTGTGCGGTGGGTGCGACTTCCAGCACGTGGACCTCGGTGTCCAGCGCGATTTGCTGGGCGCCGTCGTGAGCGAGCAGCTGAGCCGGCTGGCCGGCATCGAGCGGGATGTCGTGGTCCGTCCGCCGTTGTCCGACACCGCCGCCGACGGACTCGGGTGGCGGACTCGCGTGACGTTCGCCGCCGATCCTCACGGGCACCTCGGACTGCGCAAGCACCGCTCGCACGAGGTGATCCCGCTCGATGACTGCCCGATCGCGTCCCCTGCCCTGCCGCGGGTGCTCGACACCCCGTGGCCGGCGTCGCGGGTGACAGCGGTGGCCGGGTCCACTGGCGACAGGTTCGTGGCGGCGTACG
>NZ_JARBCJ010000091.1:0-13023 GCF_028803055.1 Mumia sp. | reverse complement strand
CCTCGCCAGTCGGTCCTGCACGTCGGTCATCGCGTGCCCGCTCCGGTACGTACGGGGGTTCTGGTAGCCGTGGGCGAGCACGGCCGCGGGCCGGTCGACCGCGTGGTGCGGGACGTGCAGGAGACCGGAGATCCGCAGCTCCTCAGACCGATAGCTCATGGCGTACGTGCGGGAGGCCGCTCGCGACCTCGGCGCCGGCGGCAGAGAGGGCTGCGTGAGGGGTGACCCCACACCCGGAGAGGAGGGCGACAACCGCCATGAGAGCAGCCAGCTGGGTACGGAGCACGGGACAATGATGGCGGGTCGCGCCGGCGGCCTGTCAGGTAGTGCCAAGGTTCCCCGGAGGGGTCAGGCGACCTTCGCCGTGGGGGTCTCGAGGTGGTTGCGTTGGAATCGAGGAGCAGGGCTCACCACGCGAGGAGAACCATGACGTCAGGCTCCCGTCCAGGACGGATCAACGCCACTCTCCGGATCGGGATCGACACCGGCGGGACGTTCACCGACGTGGTGGCCTTCGACGAGTCCACCGGTGAGCTCCTCACCACCAAGACTCCGTCGACGCCGACGGACCCGGCCGAGGGCTTCCTCGCCGGTATCGACAAGGTGCTGGCGCTGATCGACCCCGAGGGAGGGCCCGCTGCCGGCCGGGACACCGTGGCGGCGGTCGCCCACGGCACCACGGTCGCCACGAACCAGCTCCTCGAGGGCAAGGTCGGCCGACTCGGCTTCATCACCAACGCGGGGTACGAGGCGGTGCTCGAGATCGCTCGTCAGTCGGTCCCGGACGGCTACGGCAACTCCTACTTCTGGGTCAAGCCCGACCGCATCGTGCCGCGCGACCGGGTGAGAGGCGTGGCCGGTCGCCTGTCGTGGACCGGTGAGGAGATCCGTCCGTTCGACACCGACGGGGCTCGTGAGGTCGCACGGTGGTTCCGGGCGCGCGGGATCGACACGCTCGGCGTCTGCTTCCTGCACAGCTATGCCGACCCGGCGCACGAGGAGGCGATGCGGGCGGTGCTCGCCGAGGAGCACCCCGAGGCCGTGGTGTCGATCTCGTCGGACGTGCTCCGTGAGTACCGGGAGTACGAGCGGTCGATGACCACCCTGGTCGACGCCGCCGTCAAGCCCAAGGTGTCGGCGTACGTCCGCAGCATCGCCGGGCGTCTCGAGGAGCTCACCGAGGGTCTTCCGTTCTCCGTGATGAAGTCCAACGGCGGCGTGCTCTCGGCTGCGGAGGTCGTGCACCAGCCGATCACCACCGTGCTGTCGGGGCCGGCCGCGGGCGCGCTCGGGGCCGCGATGATCGCGTCGGTCGCGGGGTTCGACCGCGTCCTCACCTGCGACGGGGGCGGCACCTCGACCGACGTGTCGGTCGTCGTGGACGGGGAGCCCACCCTCACCACCGAGGGGACCGTGGGGGTCTACCCGAGCAAGATCCCGATGATCGACGTCGTCACCGTGGGTGCTGGAGGGGGGTCGATCGCGTGGCTGTCCCCAGAGCGCACCTTGAAGGTGGGGCCCCAGTCGGCCGGCGCCGACCCGGGTCCGCTCTGCTACAGCAAGGGGGGCTCCGACGTGACGATCACCGACGCGCACGTCGTCCTCGGCCGCATCCCGCCGCACCTGCTCGGGGGCGAGATCCCGCTCGACGTCGACGCCGCGCGCAAGGGTCTCGAGTCGCTCGCCGCCGCGCTCGGGCTGTCCCTCGAGGAGGCCGCGACCGGAGTGCTGGAGATCTCCGCCTGGAACCAGGCCAACGCGTTGCGCCAGATCACGGTCAGGCGCGGGCTCGACGTCCGCGACTTCACCCTCACGACGTTCGGTGGCTCCGGCTCGCTCCTGCTGTGCCGGCTGATGGACGTCCTCGGGATCTCGACCGTGCTGGTTCCCCGCAGCCCGGGCAACGTCTCGGCCTTCGGGCTGCTGACGGTCGACGTCAAGAACGACTACGTGCAGACCGCGGTCCGGCTGGCCTCCGAGCTCGACCCGGCCGAGGTGGAGCGGTTGTACGACGGGCTGGCCGCACGGGCGGCGGCTGCGCTGGAGACCGAGGGCTTCCCTCCCGAGGCCCAGCGCTTCGTCCGGACCGCCGACGTGCGCTACTTCGGGCAGGCGTTCGAGGTTCGCGTCCCCGTGCCCGGCGGTCCCGTGGACGCGGACGTCGTCTCCGCCGTGGCCGAGGCCTTCCACCGCGAGCACCGCTCGCTCTACGGCTACGACTTCGCCGGTGACGACACCCAGCAGGTCGAGTGGGTCAGCCTCCGGGTGTCGGGCATCGGGCCGATCCGGCGACCGGCGATTCGTCGGCACGAGGTCACCCGCATCGCGGCCGCGCCGACGACCGTGCGCAGGCCGGTGTGCTTCGACGCGCGCGCGGGGTACGTCGACGCGGCCGTCCTCGATCGTGCGTCCCTGTTGCCGGGGCACGAGGTCCACGGCCCCGCGGTCATCGAGGAGTACGGGTCGACGGTCCCGCTCCATCCCGGGTTCGTCGCGCGCGTCGATCCGTACCTCAACCTGGTCGTCACCCGAGCGGGGAGCCCCGCATGACCACCTCGCGTCCTGCACCCACCCAGTTCCCGTTCGGCATGCTCACCGACGACGCCGGCGGCAGCGCCGACCCGGTGCTCGTCGAGATCGTCCAGGGCAGCCTGGCGTCGATCGAGCACGAGGTGGAGACGGCGATCGCCCGGACGTCGCGCTCACCGATGATCCGCGACGCCCACGACTTCCGCGCCGGGATCCACGACAGGCTGCTGCGCAAGCTGACCGGTCGCTCGTACTCTGCCCTGGTCCACCCGGTGGCCCGCGACTTCCCGATCGACCAGATGAAGCCCGGCGACGTGTACTTCCACAACGACGTCTACCGGTCCGAGGGCGGTATCGGGCATCTTCCCGACCTGTGTGTCACCGTGCCCGTCTTCAGCGGCGTCGAGGGCGAGCAGCGGGTCGTCGGGTTCATCCAGGCCTTCGGGCACCATGACGACATCGGCGGAGCCGTCCCCGGCTCGATGCCGAGCGCGGCGACGAGCGTGTACGAGGAGGGACTGATGGTCCCGCCCATCAAGCTCTGGGACGCGGGCGTCCCGAACCGTGCCGCGCTGACCATCATGACCCGCAACTCCCGCATGCCGGAGTCGCTCGCCGCAGACCTCGACGCCGAGTGCGCTGCCTGCCTCATGGGCGCACGTCGCCTGGGAGAGCTGTTCGACCGCTACGGCGTGGACGCCGTCGAGTCGTGCTTCGACGCGATCATCGACCGCACCACCGACACCTACCGGCGGGAGATCCTGGCGAAGATCCCGGTGGGCACGTGGGTCTGGGAGGACTACGCCGAGCATGACGGGGTCGACGAGCCGCAGCTCCACACGCAGCGCATCACGCTCACCCGTACCGGTGCGGACGATCCCGGTGGCGAGCGGGTCGTCCTCGACTTCGCCGGCACGTCACCGCAGGCGAAGGGACCGATCAACCACTGCGGCGACTACTCCGACGGCGTCTTCCTCAAGAAGTGGCTCGCACCGATCCTGCGCAACCTCGCCGACACCCCCGAACGCATGGCCGAGCTGGACGTCAACGAGGGTGTCGTGCCCCTGATCGAGATGCGGTTCCCACCCAAGGGCACGCTGATCACACCTGAGTTCCCGGCGCCGACCAACGCTCGTACCTTCGTCATCCTGCGTCTGCTCGGGGTCCTCGCAGGAGTGCTTGCCAAGGCCGTGGACGGGCGGATGCCCGCCGACCAGGAGACGATCCGCTACACCGGCGTGTACGGGACGGACCTCGTCGGTCGCCCGTACCTCATGCGCGAGGTCCTCGGTGGCGGCTCGGGCGGCCGCTACTACGCCGACGGCGAAGACACGATCCACGTGGTGCCCGACTCGCGGAACCTGCCGACCGAGTTCACCGAGTCGCGGTTCCCGTTCGTCGTCGAGTCGCTCTCGCTGGCGGTGGACTCGGGTGGGCCCGGGACGTTCCGCGGCGGGCTCGGCTACGAGAAGCACCTGCGGATGCTCGCCGACGCCCACTTCATGTCGATCGCCGACCGCTCGATCCTCGCGTGCTGGGGGGTCAACGGTGGGCTGGCCGGGCGTCCGTTCGAGGTGGTGGTGGACCCCGGTGGGCGGCACGAGCGGCTCGTCGACGCGCTCGCCGACGCCGAGCCGGTGCGCGCGGGGGAGACCGTCCGCATCCGGACGACCGGCGGCGGGGGCTGGGGTGACCCGCTCGACCGCGACCCCGCTCTCGTCGTCCGCGACGTCGTGTGGGCCAAGGTCTCGCGGCGCGCCGCCGAGGCGGACTACGCCGTGGTCCTCACCGGCGACGGGGACGACCTCGGTGTCGACGAGGAGGCGACAGTGGCGCTGCGCGCCGCTCGCCGTTCGGACCGGCCGAGCGAGGTGTTCTTCGACCGCGGTCCCGGCTACGCCCGGCTCGCCGACGGTGCGGCCTTCGCCGCCGTCGACGTCGTGCGAGTGCCACAATGAGCGCCCGCGCATCCTCGCGGCGGTTGGTCAGTCGCCGTCGTCGAGCGCGAACTTCAGCTTCGCGACACCGTTCTCGAGGCTGACGACGCGGACCGTCATCGAGTACTCCTTGTTGCTGCCGTTGGGGTCGGACAGGGTGCAGTCCATCGTCGCGCCGGCACGCGACTCCAGGTCGTCGGGGCAGTCGACGACCGGCGCGAGCCCGATCTGCTTGCCCATCTCCTCCGACGCCTTCTCCTCCACGGACTTCTCGGACATGGGCGCATGCCCGCAGCCGGCGAGGAGCGTCAGCGCGAGGGGCACCAGCACGAGAGTGCGGCGTCGTGGCATGCGCACAGGGTAATCTGCGGTGTCCCGGCGAGGAGAACGGGTCCCGCCCTGCTGGTCAAGGTGTGACGGGCCGACGCCGCCGCGTTGGCGATCTTCGCCAGTGCCGACACCGACATACGCCCCTAGATTCGTCGCATGCGCCTCGTCATCGCCCTCGGCGGCAACGCCATGACCGCGCCAGACGGGTCTGTCGGTCCCGAGGACCAGCGCACGGCGATCCTCGCGTCCATGCGCAGCGTCGCCGACCTCGTCGAGGCGGGGCACGAGATCGTCCTGACCCACGGCAACGGTCCTCAGGTGGGCAACCTGCTGCTCAAGAACGAGATGGCCGCCAACGTTGTGCCCCCCGTCCCGCTGGACTGGTGCGTCGCGCAGACCCAGGCGACGATCGGCCGGCTGATCCTCGACACCCTCGACGAGGAGCTCGGACGTCGTGGCCACCACGCGCGCAGCGCCGTTCTGGTGTCGCGCACCCTGGTAGACCGCGATGACCCCGGTTTCCTCGTGCCGACCAAGCCGATCGGCCGCTACGCCAGCGGGGCGGAGGCCGCGGCCATGCGGGCGCACGGCCAGCGGTGGGTCGAGGTCCCGGGTCGCGGCTGGCGCCGGGTCGTCGCCTCGCCAGAGCCGCGGGCGGTCCTCGAGATCCCCGCCGTGCGCACCCTGCTGGCCGACGGGTTCGTCGTCGTCTGCGCCGGCGGCGGTGGCATCCCGACCGTGCACACGTCGGGCTCGTACGTCGGGGTGGAGGCGGTCATCGACAAGGACCTCACTGCGGCGCTCCTGGCCGAGCGGATCGAGGCCGACGGCCTCGTGATCGGGACGAACGTCGACGCGGCCGTCCTCGGCTTCGGCACACCGCAGGCCGAGCCGATCGGAGCGATCAGCGTCTCGGAGATCCGGAGGCTCGCGGCGACCGGCGCCTTCGCGGCCGGATCGATGGGGCCGAAGGTCGAGGCGGTGGCGCGGTTCGCGTCGCACACGGGCCGTACCGGCGTCATCACCTCCCTGCCCCGCATCGGCGAGGCCGTCGCTGGGCGCACCGGCACCCGCGTGAGCCCCGACCCGCTGACCGTCCAGGCCCCGCAGCCGACCGGCTGAGCCGTCGCGACGCCGCCCCGACCACCGACGTACCCCAACCGAGAGGAACGCCATGCCAGCAGCGATCGAAGTCCGCAAGGTCCCGATCCACTCCGTCGCCGACGCCAGCGAGCTCGAGAAGCTGATCGCGGACAACGTGATCGAGGCCGACCGCGTCATCGCGATCATCGGCAAGACCGAGGGCAACGGCGGCGTCAACGACTACACGCGGATCATCGCCGACCGGGCGTTCCGAGAAGTCCTCGTCGCCCAGGGCTCGCGCTCCGCGGCGGAGGTCAAGGAGATCCCCATCGTCTGGTCCGGCGGCACCGACGGGGTCATCAGCCCGCACGCGACGATCTTCGCCACGCTGCCCGACGGTTCGGTCGAGGCGAGCGAGGAGCCCCGGCTCAGCGTCGGCTTCGCGATGAGCGACGTGCTGCTGCCCGAGGAGATCGGGCGCACCGCGATGATCGAGAAGGTCGCTGCCGCGGTGACGGTCGCCGTCGAGCGTGCAGGCATCACCGACGCCGCCGACGTGCACTACGTCCAGACCAAGACACCGCTGCTCACGATCGACACCATCCGCGACGCCACGTCGCGCGGAGAGTCGGTGTGGACCGAGGACACGCTCGCGTCGATGGACCTCTCGAACGGCACGACGGCGCTCGGCGTCGCGGTCGCGCTCGGTGAGATCGAGATGCCGACCGACGCGGACGTCCTCAAGGACCGTCGGCTCTTCTCGTCGGTGGCCTCCTGCTCCTCAGGAGTGGAGCTCGACCGTGCCCAGGTCGTGGTGGTGGGCAACGTGCGCGGGATCGGTGGCCGCTACCGGATCGGTCACGCGGTCATGGACGACGCGCTCGACGCGGACGGCATCTGGGACGCGATCCGCTCGGCCGGGCTGGACCTGCCGGAGCGCCCGCGGACGAGCGATCTCGACGACCGGCTCGTCAACGTCTTCCTCAAGTGCGAGGCGAGCCAGGACGGCATGGTGCGCGGTCGTCGCAACGCGATGCTCGACGACTCCGACGTCCACTGGCACCGTCAGATCAAGGCCGCGGTCGGTGGCGTCACCGCCGCGGTGACCGGTGACCCTGCCGTGTTCGTCTCTGTCTCGGCGGCGCACCAGGGTCCGGACGGTGGCGGGCCGGTCGCGGCCATCGTCGACGCGGGCTGAGGGCGTCAGAGGCCGGGGCGCTCCCACGCCTTCAGCAGGAACGCCGCCGTCGCCTCCGGTGCGTCCGCGGCGGGGGAGTGCCCCGTGCCGGGGATGACCACGACGTCGGTGCCGAGGCGCGCGGCCATCGCGTCCTGGGCCGAGTGCGGCCACGCATCGTCGTCGGCGCCGCGGCCGACGGCGACCGGCACCTCGGTCGCCGCGAGTGCGTCGACCTGGTCCGGAGCGTCGAGCAGGCACGCGGCGATCGCGCAGAGCGACTCGGGGGAGCTGGCCACGAACCGAGTCCGCTGGAAGTCGCGCACGCCGGGCGCGGCGTCGGGCTCGGTCTCCTGGCTCTCGAACACCGCCTCCAGGCCGAGGGCGGGGACGGCGACGAGGAAGGACTCCAGCCTCCGCGTGGACCCCTCGGGGTCGTTCGCGAGCTCCCTCACGACGGGATGCCTGAACCCTGCCGGACCCGAGCAGAGCAGAGTCAGGCTCCGCCAGGCCGACGCGTCGTCGAGCACGGCGTGCTGGGCGACCAGACCCCCGAACGAGTGGCCGACGAGGTGCGAGCGCCCGTGCGGCGCCAGGGCCTCCTGGACGGCGAGCGCGTCGGCGGCGAACCCCCGCAGCGAGTAGTCGTCGTCCGGGTCGCCCGCCGTCTCGTACTGACCGCGCTGGTCGTACGCCGTCGCGTGCCAGCCTGCCGCGGCGAGCGCGGGGAGGATGGCCGAGAAGTCTTCTTTGCTTCCGGTGAACCCGGGCGCGAGGAGCACGTGTCCCCGTCTCGACGTGCCGGGCGGGACGCGGGCGTCGAGCGCGGCGAACGCCCCTCGAGGCGTCTCGATGACCCGCGAGCTCACGACCTGGGCCGCGACCTGGGCGTCGGCCACGGTCATTCGGCGAGCTTCCGACCCCGTTTGGCGACCGCGGCGACCAGACCGGCCGGCGCGTAGCGGGCGATCGTGCCCAGCACCTTGTAGCGCACGGTCGGGATGGAGAGCGGCCTGCCCTTGGCGAGGTCGGCGAGGGCCCCCTGCACCTGCTGCTCCGCACTGGTCCACATCCAGCGGGGGACGTCGCTCGGGTCGACGCCCATGCGCTGGTGGAACTCGGTACGGACGAAGCCGGGGCACAGCGCGGTCGTCACGACGCCCTCGCGGGCGTACTGGATGTTCATCCACTGGCTCAGGTTGACGATCCACGCCTTGTGCGCGGAGTAGGTGCCACGCGGTGTGAACGCGGCGATGCTCGCGACGTTGAGGATCTGCCCGGAACCGCGCGGACGCATCACCTCCAGCGCCGCGGCCATCAGGTCCATCGGTGCCTTCACCATCAGGTCGAGCTGGGCGTCCTCGTCGGCCACGTCGGTGTCTCCGAAGAACTTCCCGATCGACGAGCCCGCGTTGTTGACGAGGAGGTCGATGCGGTGCTCGCGGACGGCCTCGGCGACGCGGGCCGCCCCTTCGCGGGTGGCCAGGTCAGCAGGCACGACGTAGACGGTGCGGCCGGCTACGCGGAGCTCACCAGCCAGCCGGTCGAGGCGTGCCTCGTCCCGCGCCACGAGCACGAGATCGTCCCCGCGACGCGCGAGCTCGCGGGCGAACGCGAGCCCGATCCCTGATGTGGCGCCCGTCACGAGTGCGAGAGACATGGGCAGATCTTCGCAGATCGTGGCGAGGCGCGGCGGCGAACCCTGGCTACGGGTCGGTGCGCCGTTCGCGGAGGAGGATCTCGCCCCTCCGTCGACGCGGACCTCGGTGGCCCGTACGCTGACCAGCGTGACCGTGCGCCGTGATCGTTCCGTGACATCCTCGGGGCGTCACAGCGCACGAAGGCGGCCGCGGAGGCACTGGCCGCGCTGGACGGCCGCCATCCTGGCGGGCGGCATGGCGGCGACGGTGTTCGCGCTTCACGAGGACCTCGTTCCAGAGATCGGGATCGACGCGTTGGTGAAGCCTGCCGGAGCGGCCCCCGTCGGTGGGTTCGACGCCGCAGGACCAGCGGTCTACCCGCCCGCTGCGCCCTCGGTCGGTGACGCGCAGGTCGCCCCGCCGGCTGCCCCCGTCCAGGGTCCCGTCCAGGGTCCCGTCCAGGGTCCGACGGTCCCGCCGTCGGTGTCCCCGTCGTCTCAGACGACGCCGACCCCCGGCGCCACCGCCACGTCGGCGCGCGCCTCGCAGGCGCCGCTCCCGGCACGGTCGGGGAAGGGACGGCGGATCGTCTTCTCGATGAGCGAGCAACGGGTCTGGCTCGTCCGCAAGGACGGTCGGACCGCACGGACGTATGAGGTCTCCGGCAGCAAGCTCGACAACCTCGGCCCCGGCAGGTACGAGGTCTACTCGCGGTCGAGACACGCCACGTCGTACGACCTGGGCAGCACCATGGAGTACTTCGTGCGCTTCACACGCGGCGTCAACGCGCCGATCGGGTTCCACACCATCCCGGTCGACGGCGACGGCAGACCGGTGCAGACGCGCAAGCAGCTCGGGACGCCTCTCTCGTCCGGGTGCGTGCGGCAGCATCGTCCGGACGCGATCGCTCTGTGGGAGTTCGCCCCGGTCGGGACGGTCGTGGTCGTCGTCGCGTGAGCCGCCCTTCGGGTCGCCGCACGAACGCCGTACGAGCCGCCCTTCGGGTCGCCGCACGAACGACGAAGCACCCACCGCACAGGTGCGGTGGGTGCTCGGTACGTCAGATCGCCGGCGAGTGCGTCAGGCGTCAGCGGCGGGTGCACCGGCGCTCTCGGCGCCGTCGGTCCGACCCTCGCCACCGTCTCCCGACGGGCGACGACGACGGCGCCGGCGTCGGGGGGTGGCCTCACCGGACGGCGAGTCGTCGCCCGCTGGCGGAGCGCTCGGGGCGCCGGTCGTGGCCGTCACGGCCGTCGTCGTGCTCTCGCCCGACTCGGTGACAGGCTCGCCGCCGCGGGTACGGCGCCGGTTGCGGTTGCGACGGGGACGGTCGCTGGCGCCGCCCTCTGCGCCACCGTCACGCTCGGAGCCGCGTGCTCCCGAACCCGATCGAGAGCCCGAGCCCGAGCGAGGGCGGTCGGCCTTCGGGGCCGGCGCTGACGGCGGCACGATGCGTCCGGTGACGTCGCTCGGGATGCCGAGGTCGTGGAAGAAGTGCTCCGACGTCGAGTACGTCTCCAGCGGCTCGTCGAACGGGAGCCCGAGGTCGCGGTTGATGGTCTTCCACCGCGCGATGTCGGCCCAGTCGACGAACGTGACCGCGTTGCCGCTCTTGCCGGCGCGCCCGGTCCGGCCGATCCGGTGGACGTAGGTGTTGGAGTCCTCCGGGCAGCTGTAGTTGATGACGTGCGTGACGTCGGCGACGTCGATGCCTCGCGCGGCGACGTCGGTCGCGACCAGCGCGTCGACCTTGCCCTCACGGAACTTCTTCATCGCCTTCTCGCGCGCCACCTGCGCCATATCACCGTGCAGAGGGGCGGCGTTGAAGCCGCGCTCGGCCAGGTCGTCGGCGAGGCGCTGCGCCGCACGCTTGGTGCGGGTGAACACGACCGCGCGACCGAAGTCCTTGGCCTGCATGATGCGGGCCACCATCTCGGGCTTGTCGAGGTCGTGGGCCTGGAAAACGAACTGCGCCGTCGCCGGCACCATCGAGGAGTCGGTGCTGGACTCCGCGCGGATGTTGACCGGGTGACGCATGTGCGTGCGGGCGAGCGCCACGATCGCACCCGGCATGGTCGCCGAGAAGAGCATCGTCTGGCGCAGCTCGGGCGTGCGCGAGATCAGGGCCTCGACGTCGGGGAGGAACCCGAGGTCGAGCATCTCGTCGGCCTCGTCGAGGACGAGCGCCTTGACGTGGGACAGGTCGAGCGAGCGACGCTTGGCCAGGTCGAGAAGACGCCCCGGCGTGCCGATGACGATCTCGACACCCCGCTCGAGAGCCTCGAGCTGCGGCTCGTACGGGACGCCGCCGTAGACGGTCAGCACCCGCGTGCCGCGCTTGACCGAGGCGGCAGAGACGTCGGCGGAGACCTGGAGCGCGAGCTCACGGGTCGGCGCGATGATGAGCGCCTGCGGCTTGCCAGGGGCGCTGAGCATCTCGAACTCGGGGTCGTGCGGTGCGATGGCCCGCTGCACGACGGGGATGCCGAAGGCGAGGGTCTTGCCCGTACCGGTACGGGCCTGTCCGATCAGGTCGTTCCCCAGCAGTGCGATGGGGAGCGTCATCTCCTGGATCGGGAATGCGTCGGTGATGCCCTGGGTCTCCAGGGCATCGGCGATCTCCGGGAGAACGCCCAGGTCTTTGAACGTAGTCAGGGGTCTTCTCGATTTCTTGTCGATCGTGCCGCGCGTCTTTGGCGGCCTGGTCTCCTGAGGTCGTGGCGGCGGAGCGTCGACGTTCGACGCGCTGCTCGGCGGCGACCGCGCGGCCCGGCGACAGAAGGTCCGAGGGACCGTGATCCATGCCTGGGCATTACTACTCTATCCCCAGCGCCTGACGGCACGGGCGCGGCTCGACGTACCGGCGATGGCTACTCTTCGATCATGGCCGACTCGACGACCCCCTCCGAGACCTCCGCAGCGTTCGACGACCCGATCTATCGCGAGGGTGTGGTCGAGCTGCTCGGCGTCATCGCGTACGGGGAGCTGTCGGCCTTCGAGCGGCTGGCCGAGGACGCCACGCTGGCGCCGACGCTGCGCGACAAGGCCGAGCTTGCCCAGATGGCCAACGTCGAGCTCGGTCACTTCCTGGGGCTGCGCGACCGGCTGGCCGCGCTGGGCGTCGACCCGTACGAGGCGATGACGCCGTTCGAGGAGACCTTCACCCGTTTCCATGCCAAGACCGCCCCCTCCGACTGGTTCGAAGGGCTCGTGAAGGCGTACGTCGGCGACGGGCTGGCCGCCGACTTCTATCGGGAGATCGCCGCCTACCTGGATGTGGACACGCGCGCGCTCGTCCTCAACAGCCTGGCCGGCACCGGCGACTCCGACTTCGTGGTGGCACGGGTGCGAGAGGCGATCGCGGCCGACCCGACGATCTCGGGACGGCTGGCGCTGTGGGGACGCCGCCTGATGGGCGAGGCGCTGAGCCAGGCGCAGCTGGTGGCCGCGGAGCACGACGGGCTCACGGCCGTGCTGGTCGGCGCCTACGACCGTGGCAACGGGATGGACCTGGCCGCGATCGGGCGGATGTTCGCGCGGATGACGGAGAACCACGCCGCGCGGATGGCCGAGCTCGGGCTGGACTCCTGAGCCCGGCCCCCACGGGGCGTGCGTGTCGTGCGGGTGATGCCGGTCAGGCTCAGGACTCGCCGAAGCCGACGCGCCGGCCGGACTCCCCGGAGAACTCGAGATAGCTGACCTTCTCGACCGGGACGACCACGCTGCGTCCGCGGTCGTCGCTCAGTGCGAGGAGCCCGTCGCCCGAGCTTGCGTCCTTGAACGCCTGCAGGATCGCTTCCTTGGTCTCCGTGGTCTCGAGCGACAGCTCGCGGGGGCTGTGCTGCACGCCGATCCGTACGTCCACGTCATGGCCTCTCTTCTGTGTCACGGGCACCTCCACGGACGGGAGGCAGGTTCACGCTATCTCGCGGTGCGCAGCGAGAGCACGGGCGTCTGCTGCCCGCGTACGGCGCCGCTCAGCGACCGTCGGGCTCGTCGGTGCGGGGGAACCCGCCGATGCCGCGCCACGACAGCGCGCTCACCATGGCGACGGCCTCCTCCTTGGACAGCGCCGAGCCCTGGTCGAGCCAGTAGCGCGCCCCGACGTGCGCCATCCCGACGAGGCTGACCGCGAGCAGCTCCGACGCAACCGCCGGGAGCCCGGTGTCGTCGTGGATGACCGCGGCGACGGCCTCGGCTGTCTCGGTGTTGACGCGGTCGACGCGGCGGCGCACCTCGGGCTCGTTGGTGACGTCGGACTCGAAGACGAGCCGGAACGCGGCCTGGTCGCTCGCGACGTAGCTGTAGAAGACGTCGATGGTCGCCT